>JAGTAM010000228.1 GCA_023422485.1 Pseudomonadota bacterium
CACAGCCGGAGGCCGGTCCGCCCGACCCGCGAGGCCAAGAGCGTGGCGGCCGAGACGACCTTCGCGACCGATCTTATCCGGTTCGAGGATCTGCGGCCGATCCTGTGGCGGTTGTGCGAGAAGGTCTCGGCCCGGCTGAAACGGGCGGAACTCGCCGCCGGCAGCGTCACGCTGAAATTGAAGGACGCGCGGTTCCGGCTGCGCACCCGCACCCGCGGCGGCCTCAAACCCACGCAACTCGCCGACCGGCTGTTTCACGAGGGCGAGCCGATGCTGCGGGCGGCCTGCGACGGCACCGCCTTTCGGCTGATCGGCATCGGCGGCGGCGATCTCTGCGGCGCGATCCACGCCGACCGCGGCGACCTCGCCGATCAGGGCATCGAGCGCGTCGCCCGCCGCGAGGCGGCCCTCGACCGGCTGCGCGAGAAGTTCGGCAGCGGAGCAATCCAGCGTGGCCTCGTCTTCACCGGCGAACCGGAGCGGCGCCGGACGGAACCGGCAAAGCCCAGAGCTTGAGGTCGCGGGCCTCAAACCGGCTCCCGGCGGTCCTGCGGCCCGGGGGCGGTCTCCTCGCCATCGCAGCGGATCACGCTGATGCTGCCGTCGCCCTCCAGCGAGGCGAGCCGCACGAGGGCCGGATCGTCGACTCCCTGCAGGCGCAGCTGGGTCATGAGTTCGGAATGCGTGATCATCTCGCGACGCATGTTCCGCCAGCAGATGCGGCCATCGACGACCAGGGGGAGCCGCTTCGGCGTCATGAAGCGCTCGAAGGCGGGAGACCGGAAGGCGAGCCAGTCGATGGCGTAGTTCCACCCGACGATCGTCAGCACCAGCAGGATCCCCTCAGTCAGCGACTTGTACTCGTTGGAGAAGGCGTTCTGCGAGACGTCGGCAATCAGGACGATGACCAGCAGGTCGGCGAGGCTCACCGCACCGGCCTGGCGCTGCATGACGAAACGCATGATGAGGAAGAGTGCGAGGTACATGACGGTACCGCGCAGGGCGATCTCCAGCAGGGAGTGCTCCGGCACGAACAGTGCTCGCCAATCGGGCATCCGCCCCTCCGCCTCGCTCAACCGCCTGGGACGACCGTGCGTCCGTCGCGTCGCTGCGGGCACGGGGAACGGCCGTCATCGGATGAGGAACGCATCAGGATCTCGGGCCGATGCGGCTCAATCCGCCCCCTCGTCGGGAATATTGAGCAGGGTACCGCAGGCCTTGCAGTGCACCGCGTCCGGCTCGTGCCGCTGCAAGCCGCAGGCGGGACAGGGAAAGCGCACCTTGTAGGGCCGGAACAGGACCTGTGCGAGGCGAAGGAACAGCGTGACGCCGCAGATCATCACCACGACCGAGATCAGGCGGCCGCCTGTGCCCTGCAGGGTCACATCGCCGTAGCCCGTCGTCGTGAGCGAGGTGACGGTGAAGTACAGCGCATCGACGTAGTTGCCGATGTTCGGGTTCGAGCCGTGCTGCGTCGCGTAGACGAGGCTCGTCATGATGAAGATGAACACCGCGAGGTTCACCACCGCGATGATCACCTCCTCGTTGCGACGGAAGAACGGAAAGTCCGCCCGCAACCTGTCGAGCAGTTGATAGGTCCGTAGCAGCCGCAGCGTGCGCAGGATGCGCAGGAAGCCGGCTCCCTCACCGACGATGGGTGCGAGGAAGGAGGCGATCGCCGCCACGTCCGCCCAGGTCGTCGGCCGCAAGAATTCGCGTGCCGGCCGCGTGCAGATCGCCAGCCGTGAGACGAAGTCGGCGGCGACGGCCACGCCGATCAACACGTCGATCCCCTCGATCAGCGGCGGCCGGGGTAGGAACGAGGAGACGATGATGAACAGGAGGGTGGCGAGATCGAACGCGAGAAGGCCGTAGCGGAAGCGATGCGCGCGGTCACTGCTTCCTTCGTAGAGCTCGTGCAGACTCTGCCTCAGGCCCGCCATCTCGCCACACGCTGCCGCCGCCGCTCGGGGCTCCGGCAGCATGAACGTTCCTCGGGCTCAGCCCGATCCGTGACCGATTCCGCTTCGACGATCGAAGGTTATTTCTTGCAATCGGCCCCGGATTTCGCGTCAGCCTTGGCGATGTCGAGGCGGCTCATGGTGCCGTTGATGGCGAAATCCCCGTAGTCGAGGTTCAGCCGCCCGCTGACGCCGTCCTCGTAGAGGTCGAAGGTAAGGGTGTAGATCGGCGTCCGCTCGCCCTCGCCGGGGGTGAAGTAGCTCAAGGTCACCGGCCAGCGCCGCATGCCGGCGTGGTCGCCCTCGCGCAGGGGCTTGTCGCGCTCGGTGTCGGAAGCGGGCGCCGCGCTCGGACGGCCGATGATCGCCAGCGTATCGTAGACCTTGCGCCCATCGTCCGAGCCGTCGAAGACCTTGGCCGCCACGGTGGTCTCGCCCGCCTTGGCCGCCTCGATCAGGCGGATCATGTGGTGGATCGGAAACATCACCGCGCCGTCCGTCTGGAACTGGTCGCGCTTGGGCTCCTTGAGCTTCACCTTCAGGGCGTCGCCCGCCTCCGCCGTCCCGTCAACCGCTGGGGACGGCGCGTTGTTGAGGATGGTCGTGGTGCGGAAGCGGAAACTCTTGCCGTCGCCGTTCTCGAAAGTCGTGCTGCGCAGATCGGAGGTGCGATCGCCGGACTCGCCGGAATCGATCATCGTCACCTGCCGCGTCTGCATGGTGTAGCCACGGCAGGCGTCGCCCGAGAAATCGATGACGATGCGTCCGCGCACCCCCTCGACCGCCCGCGTGCCGGCGGAGCGCGCCAGCGCCAGGTCGTAGACCGCCCGGTGGTTGGTCAGCCGGATCGCCGTCTCGTCCGGAACCGGCGCGGCCGGCCCGGCGGCCGCGGCAGGTCCGGGCAACGCGGCGAGAAGGAACAGGGCCGGCGCGAGGCGCAGTCGCATGCGATCTCCCAAGATCCGCTCAAGAAGGGTTGTCCACAGGCGACGGGCCGGCGGATGACGCCCGTGACATAGGCATTGTGCCTGCCGGGACAATCTTTTTCGGCGGTCGCCCGAGCCTGGGCAGCGGCGCATCGGCAGCCGGCATCACCGCTCGAAGGAACGGCCGCGTCGCGCCTGCAGCAATCGCCAGATCAGGAAAAGATCAATTTTATGCAACGTGTTAAGCAGTCTTGGCTCACACCGCCGCCTTGACGCCGGAACGGTTCCGGGGCGTCGCCGGCCGAGTCGGAATGGCAGTGGAAACCGGTTCGTGAAACGCTGCGACCCTTGCTCCGCGGCCGAGCTGTCCTGTAGTCTCCACAGCGTCGCCAATGGCAGCTTTGGCGTCTGTTAACCGACATGTGCAGGGCCGGATTACGGGTCCTGGCGAGGTCTGCTGTCGCTCCGCGAGGCCGCGACGCCGCGCGGTCGGTCGGTTTGCGTACAAAGGACGTGTCGACGTGGAGGGGGCAATGACGGAAGCGGTCCCGAGCTGGACGGATGAACGCGTCGAGCTGCTTCGCCGCCTGTGGGATGATGGTCTGAGCGCCAGCCAGATCGCCCTTCAGATCGGCGGCGTCTCCCGCAACGCCGTCATCGGCAAGGTTCACCGCCTCGGGCTCTCGGGTCGCGTCAAGCCGATCGGTCCGGCCGCGGCGCAGGGGCGTCGCAAGGATGACTTGGCCGCCGAGGTCGAGATGGAAGCGGTTGTCGTCGAGGAGCCGACGTTGCCGGAGCCGCCGGCGATCGTGGCCCATCGACCCGCACCGAACTTTCCGCTGCCGCCGACCCCGGCTCCGGAGCCGGTGGCGCTCGCCGTCTCCGAGCGGGTCACCATCATGGATCTGCGCGACTCCATGTGCCGCTGGCCGATGGGCGATCCGACCTCGCCGGAGTTCCGTTTCTGCGGCGCCCGCGCCATCACGGGCCTGCCCTACTGCACCCAGCACGCGCAGGTCGCCTATCAGCCGGCGGCCGAGCGCAAGCGCGACCGACGCGTCGCCGGCTTCCGCTGAGTCCTTCGAAGAGGCTCTGCCCGGGCATCTGGACGATCGCAGCGGGCTTGGATCTGCCGGCGCCCTCGCCAAGCGCGCCGGAAGCCGTCGGACACCGCTGCGCCAATTCATGCAGCGAAGCGGTGATGAACGGCTGATTTCGTCAGCCGGTCGCCGTGACCGCGAGGCGAAGCCGAAGCGATCCAGGGCGCGTCCTGTCCGGAGATGCCGTGCTCTGGATCGCTTCGCTGACGCTCGCGATGACGGCAGGAAGCTGAAGCGATCAATCGGGATCGGTGTCGCTCGCCTGCTGCGCTGACCGCGTCAGTCGGGCAATCACCTGGATCGACCGATCGGACCGAGAGCCCGAAGGCCCCCATCCTCACTCGGCGCCGGCAAACATTTCGTCGAACGAGTAGCCGGAGCCGCGCACGGTGCGGATCGGGTCGCTCTGGCGCGGGCGGTTGATCGCCTTGCGCAGTCGGCCGACATGGACGTCCACCGTGCGTTCGTCGATATAGACGTCGTGTCCCCACACCCCGTCGAGCAATTGCTCGCGCGAGAAAACCCGACCGGGGCTCTGCATCAGATATTCGAGCAGCTTGAACTCGGTGGGCCCGAGATGGATCTCGCGGCCCTGGCGGCGGATTCGGTGACTGACGCGGTCGAGTTCGATGTCACCGGCCACCAGCATGTCGGCGACGTGGGCGGGTTTGGAGCGGCGCAGCAGGGCGCGCACGCGAGCGAGCAGCTCCGGCACCGAGAACGGCTTGACGACGTAGTCGTCGGCCCCCGTAGAGAGGCCGCGCACGCGGTCGGCCTCTTCGCCGCGGGCGGTCAGCATGATGACGGGCAGCCGCTCCGTCTCGCGCCGCGCCCGGATGCGACGGCACAGCTCGATCCCCGAAAGCCCCGGCACCATCCAGTCGAGCAGGACGAGATCGGGCGTCATCTCGTGAAGACGCAGATCCGCCTCTTCGCCGCGGATCGCGACATCGACCGCGAAGCCTTCCGCTTCGAGGTTGTAGCGCAGCAGGGTCGTCAGCGATTCCTCGTCCTCGACGATCAGGATGCGCGCACTCGTCATCGTCCGTCTTTCCATCCGTTGCGTCCGGCCCAGCCCCCCGGGGAGGCAGGCCGAAGACGCGTCTCGAGCGCCTTCGTCAGGCGCCCGGCGTCACCGTCGCGTAGTTCGAAGCGTCGTTCTTCGGCCGCTCAGCCGTCGGCGTCTCGCCTGTGACGAGGTACTCGATCGTCTCCGCCACGTTGGTGGTGTGATCGCCGATGCGCTCCACGTTCTTGGCGCAGAACAGGAGGTGCGTACAGAACGAGATGTTGCGCGGATCCTCCATCATGTAGGTCAGGAGCTCGCGAAACAGCGAATTGTACAGCGCGTCGATGGCGCTGTCGCGCTGCCACACCTCGTGGGCGGCCGTCACGTCGCGGCTGGCATAGGCGTCGAGCACGTCCTTGAGCTGTTCCTGCACGAGGTCGCTCATGTGCTGGACACCGAGCACGATCTTCTGCGGCTGCGCCTGATCGCTGATCGCCACGACGCGCTTGGCGATGTTCTTGGCGAGATCGCCGATCCGCTCGAGGTCGCCCGAAACGCGGATACCGGAGATCGTCTCGCGCAGGTCGATGGCCAGCGGCTGGCGCCGGGCGATGAGGAGAACCGAGCGCTCCTCGATTTCCCGCTGCAGCAGGTCGAGGCGCTTGTCGGCGACGATCACCGCCTGGGCGAGCGTCGTATCCCGACGCACCAGGGCGTCGGTGGCGTCCGTCATCATCTTCTCGGCCACACCGCCCATCTCGGCGATGGAGCGGCGCAGGTTCTCGAGGTCGGTGTCGTAGGAGGAGACGATGTGCTCGGCCATGTCGCGCATTCCCGATCAGGCAGTCGGACGAGAGCGCTCTCGGGTCGACGTGGACGCGGGTCCGGCGACGGTGAGAGCCTCGAAACGAGGACGCAGGGTGGATCGCGACGGCATTGCAGTCGCGACCGGGCTTAACCGAAGCGGCCGGTGATGTAGTCCTGGGTCTGCCGCTTGGCCGGATTCATGAAGATCTTCGTGGTGGCGTCGAACTCGATCAGCTCGCCGAGATACATGAAGGCGGTGAACTGCGAGATGCGAGCGGCCTGCTGCATGTTGTGGGTCACGATGACGATCGTGAAATCGGCGCGCAACTGCTCGATCAGTTCTTCGATGCGGCCCGTCGAGATCGGATCGAGGGCCGAGGTCGGCTCGTCGAACAGGATCACCTCCGGGCGCTGCGCCACGGTGCGGGCGATGCACAGGCGCTGCTGCTGGCCGCCCGACAGGCCGGTCCCGGGCTGCTTGAGCTTGTCCTTCACCTCGTCCCACAGGGCCGCCTTGCGCAGCGATTCCTCGACGCGTCCATCCAGCTCCGACTTGGGCAGCTTCTCGTAGAGGCGCAGGCCGAAAGCGACGTTGTCGTAGATCGACATCGGGAAGGGCGTCGGCTTCTGGAACACCATGCCGATGCGCGAACGCAGCTCGTTGAGATCGACCCTGGAGTCGAGGACGTTCTGCCCGTCGAGCAGGATCTCACCCTCGGCGCGCTGCTCCGGGTAGAGGCTGTAGATGCGGTTGAAGGTGCGCAGCAGCGTCGATTTTCCGCAGCCGGACGGGCCGATCAGCGCCGTGACCTGCCGGTCGCGAAAATCGAGGTTGATGTCCTTCAGCCCGTGAAAGCTGCCGTAGTAGAAGTTCAGGTCTTTCACGGCGATGCGCACGGGCGCTTTGACGTCGGCCGGGCTGCGGCCTTCGAACTGGCTGCGGATCGCGGGGGAGGCGCTCATCGGATCTCTCGTCGGTAGGAGGTCTGTCCCGGGGCCTTCAGCGCGGCCGCTGGTCCTTGATCACGAAGCGGGCCACCACCGACAGGGCAAGGATGGTGATGGTGATGAGGAGTGCTCCCGACCAAGCGAGGCTCTGCCAGTTCGGGTAGGGCGAGAGGGCGAACTGGTAGATCATCACCGGCAGGTTCGGCACGCCGCCGAGCAGGTTCGCGTTGAACCAACTGTTGTTGTTCAGCGCCGTGAACAGGAGCGGCGCCGTCTCGCCGGCGATGCGGGCGAGCGCCAGGATGATGCCGGTGACGATGCCCGCGCTCGCCGCGCGCCAGGTCACCGCACGGATGACGAGGGAGCGGGGGGCGCCGAGCGCCGCGCCGGCCTCGCGCATCTGGCCCGGCACGAGGCGCAGCATGTCCTCGGTGGTGCGCACGATCACCGGCGTGGCGATGATGGCAAGCGCCACCGCGCCGGCCCAGCCGGAATAGGTGCCCATCGGCCGGACCATCAGCGTGTAGACGAACAGTCCGATCAGGATCGAGGGCGCTGAGAGCAGCACGTCGTTGAGGAAGCGGATGATGTCGGCGAGCTTCGAGGTCCGGCCGTACTCGGCGAGATACGTGCCGGCCATCAGCCCGATCGGCGTGGCGATGAGGATGCCGAGAAACGTCATCACGAGGCTGCCGAGGATGGCGTTGGCGATGCCGCCGCCCTCGGAGCCGGGGCCCGGCGTCGGCGCCGTGAACAGGGAGGGCGAGAAGCCCTTCACACCCTCGACGATCAGCATGAGCAGGATCGAGCCGAGGACGACGATGCCCAGCAGGGTGGCGATCGTGCTGGCGAGGATCAGCACGCGGTCGGCGACCCGGCGGGCGGGGCGCCCCCGGCGGGCGCGG
>JAGTAM010000247.1 GCA_023422485.1 Pseudomonadota bacterium
CCTCAGGTCAGTGGACGGCGGGCCTCGCGTCGAGGGCGCGGTTGAGGCTGGCCTGGTCGGGAGCCTGGCCGGACAGCCGCTCGACGATGGCCGAGGCGGTCTCGCCGGCGATCGTGCGGACGTTGCCCATGGCTTCCGTCGTGCGCGTCCGGATGGTCGCCTCGGAAGCGGCGAGCCGCTGGTTCAGCTCGGCCTCGAGCGTCTTGCGCTTGGCATCGGCTTCGGCCGAGAGGCTGTTGCGGGTCTCCTGGGCGATGGCCTGCGCCTTCGCCTGGGCCTCGCGCAGCGACTGCTCGTAGGCGGCGCCGGCGGCATCGGCCTCGGCCTTCATCCGCTGCGCCTCGTTGAGATCGGACGAGAGCCGGCCGGCACGCTCGCCGAGGATCGCCTCGATGCGCGGCAGCGCGATCTTGGACATCAGGTAGTAGAGCAGACCGAACGCCAGCGCGAGCCAGATCAGCTGCGAGAGGAAGGTGTGACTCTCGAAGGGCGGAAAGGCGCCGCCATGGCCGCCGGAGGGCTGCTCGGTATGGGTATGGGGGCTCCCGGGCGGAACGATCTGCGTGTCCGCATTCGGGGAGGGGGTCGTGAGGGGATTCTTCTGCTCGGCCATGGCCCTGTCCGGTGACGTCGGAAGGCCGGCTCCGCGGACGGAGCGGCCGGATCAACGAGCGAGGGCGTGCGAGACGGGCTTCAGCCGGCTCGCACGCCCTCGAAAGGCACGTCAGACGGCGAAGAGCAGCAGCAGCGCGACGAGCAGCGAGAAGATGCCGAGCGCCTCGGTGAGCGCGAAGCCCAGGAGGAGGTTGGTGCGCTGGCTGTCGGCGGCCGACGGGTTACGCAGCGCGCCCGAATAGAACTGGCCGAACAGGTTGCCGAGGCCGATGCTGGCGCCCGCCATGCCGAGGCAGGCGAGGCCGGCGCCGATGTACTTCGCAGCGACGGGATCCATGAAACACTCCTGAAGTTCGAACGGGGTTCGTTGTGGGCGGAAGGGTCCGGCCGGTTGGGATCAGTGGCCGGGGTGGAGGGCGTCGGCGAGATAGACCGCCGTCAGCGTCGCGAAGACGTAAGCCTGAAGGGCCGCGACGAGGAACTCGAGAGCCGTCAGCGCGATGGTGAGCGCGAGCGGCAGGGGCGAGAGCACGCCCCAGGCACCGGCGACCAGAAGCTGCACCACGAAGAAGGCGAAGATCTTCAGCGCGATGTGGCCGGCCAGGATGTTGGCGAAGAGACGGACCGAGAGGCTGATCGGCCGCGACAGGAACGACACGATCTCGATCGGCACCATGATGAGCAGCAGCGGCTTCGGCACGCCCGACGGAACGAACACGCCGAGGAAGTGGGTGCCGTGCTTGGCCACGCCGTAGATCACCACGGTGAGGATCACGACGAGCGCGAGGCCGAAGGTGACGATGAGGTGGCTGGTCACCGCGAAGGCGTAGGGGATCATCCCGAGCAGGTTCAGGATGAGCACGAACATGAACAGCGAGAAGACGAGCGGCAGGAAGCGCTTGCCGTCCGCGCCGGTCGCTTGGTGCACCGTGTCGGCGATGAACTCGTAGAGCGTCTCGGCCAGCGCCTGGAGACGGCCCGGAACCACCGAGCGCCCGGAGGTCGCGACGATGGTCAGCAGCGCGATGATGCCCACGGCCGCGAACATGTAGAGAGCCGATTGCGTAAACGCGAGCTGCTGGTTGCCGATGTGACCCAGCGAGACGAGCGGCTGCAGCTCGAACTGGTGGATCGGGTCGATACTGACCGCCATGTGCCCGCTTCCGCCCCTTTGTGTGTCGCGCGTGGAAGCCTTCGCGGCTCCCGTCCGTCGCGCGTCGCCCTTACACGATGCCGGGCGAGTCTCAAGACCCTTGAGGCGCCTTCGAGACCCTTACCGACGAACTTTCTCAGTTTTTCTTGCCGCTGAAGCCACTGACCCGCATGACGTTGTAGATCCCCGTCACGAAGCCCAGCATCAGCAGCACGATCATCCCCCACGGCTTGGTGCCGAAGAGATGATCGACGATGTATCCGAGGATACCCCCGGCGATCACGCCCGCGATGAACTCGGTCGAGAGCCGCATGGCCTGACCGAGCTGAGCCGAGCCGCCGGACGCGCTATTGCGCGCACGCTCAGAAGAAGCGACCTTCGGCCGCTTCCCTTCGAGCTGCGTCTCGAGACGTTTGAGCCTCGCGGAGAGATCGCCGTCAGCGGGGGCCTTTTCCGGCCCGCTCCCCTCGCCTGAAGGATCACCGCTCACGGGCGACCCCACACGTCGTCGGGAGCGGAAGGAAACGGCCTGTCCCCTCGGCGCGGCGCACCATAGTTTCGCCAACCTTGAGTGTCAAGGCGACCAAGGGGCCCATTAAGCTGTTGATAAAACAACATAATCTTTGCTTTTCCACGGCCTTCCGGGAGCCGGCTCACGCCCCCAGGATCGGCTTGATGATCTTCTCCAACTCCTCGATCGAGAGGGCGCCGGCGCGCTTCTCGCCGTTGATGAAGAAGGTCGGCGTCGACTCCACCTTGAGGGTTTCGAGGCCGCGGGTCTTGACCGCGTTGATGGCAGAATAGGTCTTCTGATCCTTCAGGCAGGCCTCGAACTTCTCCTTCGAGAAGCCGGCCTGACGCAGGAGCTGCTCCATGGCATCGACCGGCGATTGCGGCTTGCGCACGAAGGCCCAGTTCTGCTGCTGATCGAACAGCAGGTCCGTGATCGGATAGTATTTCGCCTCGCCGTCGCAGCGCGCCAGCATGAAGGCGGCGGTCGCGAGGGGATCCAGAGGGAACTCGCGCAGGGTGAAGCGCACCTTGCCGGTATCGATGTAGCGCTCTTTCAGCACCGGCCAGGTCGTGGCGTGGAAGTGAGCGCAGTGCGAGCAGGTCATCGAGGCATATTCGATGATCGTCACCTTGGCATCCGCCGGCCCGAGCCAGACGTCGCCGAGGGGGCCGGGCTGCATCAGGGCGGCCGTATCGGCCGATTGCGCCAGAGCCTCGAGGGAGAGGGACGGCAGCAGGGCGGCGGTGCCGATGGCAAGGCCGGTCAGTTTCAGGGCGTCGCGCCGGGTGATCATGGCAGGGCGGGCTCCGTTCGCGGGCCGTACTCGGCCCGATATCGCGCTATAGGACGGATCGGCTCCGTCCGGCCGAGGGACGCGTCGCCGCACGGCCTGTGTCGCAGCCGCTTATCACGCTGCGCCGCCGCCCGCACGTCCCACGATCCGGCCCTTCGTTGTTCCTATCGCCGCGCCACCACGGCGATACCGAGCCGGTCGAGGGCGTCGCGCAGGCTTTCCTCCTCGATGCGCGCCACCGCCAGCGCCACCTCGCCGCGCCGCGCCGGGTCGAGGGCTTTTTGCGGGGTGCGGCGAGCGGCCCGCTGCAACCGGTCCTGACGCAGGACGATCTTGCCGATGCACGCCCATCCGTAATGCGCGTTGACGCGCTGGATCACGACCGGCGCGAGGTGCTGCAGTTCGAGGGCGAAGGCACCCTCCACCCGCACCACCAGGGTGCCGGGCTCCGGCCGACCCTCGGCGTCGCGGCGGGCGCGGCGCGGCCATTCGAGCTTGACCGGCTGACAGGCCCCGGCGAGCCGGGCTCCGACGATGTCCGGCCACGCGGCCAGGATGTCGGACGAGGCGAAGCCCTGCGCGGCAAAGGCCGGGCCGATGCAGCCCTCGATCAGTTCGCTCAGCGGTTTGACGCGCGCCATCGGCTTTCCGGAACACAAGGGCGGCGTGAGGGGGGCACCGCACCTGTGAACCTACCCGAAATGCGATCCCCGCGGGAGTCGGCGCCGACGCGGGACGGAGTGACGGCACGGCGGCGTCACTTTTCGGCAATCGCTCCGAAGGCGACCCGAAGCCGCTTTTTCCGCACCCGCGGTCCCGCTATGGACGGGCCATGCCCGCCGCCTCGGCCGCCGACCTCCTCGCCTGGTACGACCGCCATCGCCGGGCGCTGCCCTGGCGCGCGCTGCCGGACGAGACCCCCGACCCCTACCGGGTCTGGCTCTCCGAGGTCATGCTGCAGCAGACCACCGTCACGGCGGTGAAGCCCTATTTCGAAAAATTCCTGACGTTGTTTCCGAGCGTGGCGGCGCTCGCCGCCGCTCCGGAAGAGGCGGTGATGTCGGCCTGGGCCGGGCTCGGCTATTATTCCCGCGCGCGCAACCTGCATGCCTGCGCAAGGGCGGTGACGGCGGCAGGTGGCTTCCCCGACACGGAAGAAGGCCTGCGCAAGCTGCCCGGCATCGGCGCCTACACGGCGGGCGCCATCGCCGCCATCGCCTTCGACCGGCCGGCGGCGGCCGTGGACGGCAATGTCGAGCGGGTCATGAGTCGCCTGCACGCCATCGAGACGCCGCTTCCCGCCGCCCGCGCGCAGATCCGCCTGTTCACGCAGGCGCTGGTGCCGGAGCGGCGGCCGGGCGATTTCGCCCAGGCGCTGATGGATCTCGGCGCGACGCTCTGCACCCCGAAGCGCCCGGCCTGCGCCCTCTGCCCTTGGATGCTGCCCTGCCGCGCCCGCGCCGAGGGTTTGCAGGAGACGTTTCCGCGTAAAGTGAAGAAGGAGAAGGGGCTATTGCGAAAGGGCGCGGCCTTCGTCGCGCTGCGGGCCGGCGACGAGGCGGTCCTGCTGCGCACGCGACCGGCGGAAGGCCTGCTCGGCGCCATGGCCGAACCGCCGACAAGCGATTGGCTGCCCGATTACGATCCGGCCAAGGGCCTGCTCGACGCCCCCCTCGATGCCCGCTGGAAGCGCCTGCCCGGCGTGGTGAAGCACGGCTTCACGCATTTCCCGCTCGAACTGACGGTGTTTCTCGCCCGCGTCGCGGCCGATACGCGGCCGCCGGAGGGGATGCGCTTCACCCCCCGCGATGCGCTCGAGACCGAGCCGCTGCCCGGCGCGATGAAGAAGGTGCTCGCCCACGCGCTCACCGGCCCGGTGCCCGTGGCGGCGCCGGTCGCGAAGCCGCCGCCGGAGCCCGATCTCGCGACGCCGCCCGAGCCCGAGCCGCCGCCGCGGCGCGGACCGATCCCGAAGCCCGCCTCGTCGCGGCCCTCGGATCTGGCACGGATTGTCAAGAAGGCGCCCAAGCCGATTCGGACACGGTAGAGCATCGTCCCGAAAAGCGGCCTCGGCTTTCGGGACGATGCAGAAACAAGAATCGAG
>JAGTAM010000300.1 GCA_023422485.1 Pseudomonadota bacterium
ACGCCCGCCTCGCGCGCGGCGTCGAGCAGCACGCTCACCATCGGCTCGGCCTCGACCATGTGGGCGAAGGGCTCGCCCGCGCTCTCCCTCTCGGTCCCGTCGCCGAAGGTGAGGAAGACCGGCCGCACCGGATCGCCGACGCGGCTGTCGCTGATGACGAGCCGGCGCATCGGCTCCGCCGCCGGTTCGATCCGCGGCCACAATTCAAGCCGCTCGAACATCCGCCGCGGCCCCGCCGCGACGGCGTAGGCGCGCCCGCGATGGCGCGCGGCGCCCGCCTCCAGGCCGGGATCGCAGACCGTGACGTCGAGGGCGGGGCCGTGCGTCCGCTTCAGGGCGACCGCCAGGGTGAGGCTGGCGATGCCCGCTCCGGCGACGAGCAGGTGTCGGCTTCCGGGACGATGTCCGGGACGGCGATCCGTTGTGTTCATCGGCCTTCCTCTTGTTCGGCTCCGGCTCCGACGAGGCGTTTCCGAGCCTACCCCATAGACCGCGCGGCGCGCGCACGCGATCCCGTGCAGGCGGCCGCAGATGTCGCTCAGGGCGCGGACGCCCCGCGTGGCATCGCCGGGCGAGGCCGCTATGTGCGTCGGAAACGCCCCGAACCGGGGCCGCTCGCCCCTCTTCGTCGTCCCGGAGTCGCAGAAGCCGCTATGTCCGAAACCCTCAGGCCCGATCCCGTCGACGCGCTTCTGGCAATTCTCGATCTGGAGCGCCTGGAGACCGACCTGTTCCGCGGCATCAGCCCCCGGATCGGCTGGCCGCGGGTGTTCGGGGGGCAGGTCGTCGCCCAGGCGCTGATCGCGGCCTCCCGCACGGTCGAGGCGTCCCGTCCGCCCCACTCGCTTCACGCCTACTTCCTCCTCGGCGGCGACCCCGCGGTGCCCATCGTCTACGAGGTCGAGCGCATCCGTGACGGCGGCAGCTTCACCACCCGCCGGGTCAAGGCGATCCAGAAGGGACGGGCGATCTTCGCCATGTCGGTGTCGTTCCACGTCACGGAGGCGGGCCACGAGCACGCCGCCGAGCGCCCCGACGTGCCGGGGCCGGGCGATCTGGCGGATGCGCGGACCCTCGTGCGCGAGGGCGGAAGCATCGTGCCCGAGCCGATGCTCGCCTATTTCACGCAGGCCTGGCCGATCGAATTGCGGCCGGTCGAGACCGAGCGCTATCGCGACCGCGCGCCGAGGCCCGCCCGCTACCACGTCTGGATGCGCACGACGAAGCCCCTGCCGGACGATCCGGCGGTGCATCGGGCGGTGCTGGCCTACGCCTCGGACATGACGTTGCTCGATGCGACGCTGATCCCCCACGGCCGCACCGTGTTCGACCCGGAGATCCAGTCGGCGAGCCTCGACCACGCCCTCTGGTTCCACCGGCCGTTCCGGGCCGATTCCTGGCTGCTCTATTCGCAGGACAGTCCGAGTGCCTCCGGCGCCCTGGGCTTCGCCCGCGGCACCTTCCACGACGAGGAGGGGCACCTCATCGCCTCGGTCGCCCAGGAGGGCCTCATCCGTCAGCGCCGCGCCTGATGAGGGCAATCAAAGCGAATTTGCCGACCCATTAGGCTGTCTGCCCATCACGAAGGCAGTTTTCACGGCCTGGCTGCTCGACCCGGAGTCATGGCTCGCTCACGTTCTGGGCAGAAGAGCGAAACTGAAAATAGTTCCGCTTGGCACGGTCCTTGAATGAAGGCGCGCGGTCGCAGGGTCATCCCGATCCCTGCGGAACCGCTGGGTCTCGGCCGGTGCGTGACCGGCGGTGAGAAGGCAGAACAAGGGGGCGCCGCCCATGAAAATCGTGATGGCGATCATCAAGCCGTTCAAATTGGAAGAGGTCCGCGACGCCCTGACCGGGATCGGCGTCCACGGCCTGACCGTGACGGAGGTCAAGGGCTACGGCCGGCAGAAGGGCCATACCGAGATCTATCGCGGGGCCGAGTACGCCGTGAGCTTCCTCCCCAAGCTCAAGATCGAGGTGGCCGTCGCGGCCGACCTCGTGACCAACGTGATCGACACGATCGCCGGCGCCGCCCGCACCGGGCAGATCGGTGACGGCAAGATCTTCGTGATGCCGCTGGAGAAAGCGGTCCGCATCCGCACCGGCGAGACCGACGTCGACGCGCTCTGAGGAGCCCGCCCCGCATCGGTTTCCTCCCCGATATCCCGATGGCTCATCACCCGTTCCGGCGGAACGCGCCCGGCCGCGCCGCCGCCTCTCCCTCCTCAATGCGTGACGCACTGCGATCAGGAGCTTCCTGTCCATGAAACCTCGTAACCTTCTCGCGCTCGGGCTGGGAGGAGCCGCCCTCGGCCTCCTCCTCGTCGAGCCGTCGCTCGCGCAGGCGCCGACGGTCGAGCCTGCCGCCACCGCCGCTGCCCCGGTGCCCAACAAGGGCGACACCGCCTGGATGCTGCTGTCGGCGGTCCTCGTCCTGCTGATGACGGTGCCCGGCCTCGCCCTGTTCTACGGCGGCCTCGTGCGCACCAAGAACATGCTCTCGGTGCTGACCCAGGTCTTCGCGATCGCCTCGATCGTCTGTCTCCTGTGGGTCACCTACGGCTACAGCCTCGCCTTCACCAACGGCGGCGGCCTCAACGACTTCGTCGGCGGGTTTTCCAAGGCCTTCCTCAAGGGCGTCGATCCCAACTCGGTCGCGGCCACCTTCTCCAACGGCGTCGTGATCCCCGAATACGTCTACATCTGCTTCCAGATGACGTTCGCGATGATCACCCCCGGCCTCATCGTCGGCGCGTTTGCCGAGCGGATGAAGTTCTCGGCGCTGGTCGTGTTCACGATCCTCTGGGTCACGCTGATCTATTTCCCGATGGCCCACATGGTCTGGTACTGGGGCGGCCCGGACGTCTTCGCCGACGCGGCCCGCAAGCTCGCCGCCGCCGGTGGCGAGGCCAATGCCGCGGCCAAGGCCGAGTACGACGCGGTGCTGGGTGATGCCGGCATGCTGTTCAAGTGGGGCGCCCTCGACTTCGCCGGCGGCACCGTCGTGCACATCAACGCGGGCATCGCCGGCCTCGTCGGCTGCCTGATGCTCGGCAAGCGCATCGGCTACGGCCGCGACCTGCTGGCCCCGCACTCGCTGACCATGACCACGATCGGCGCCTCGCTCCTGTGGGTGGGCTGGTTCGGCTTCAATGCCGGCTCGAACCTCGAGGCCAACGGTGCCGCGGGCCTAGCGATGATCAACACCTTCGTCGCCACCGCCGCCGCCGCCGTGTCCTGGCTCTTCGTCGAGTGGGCCGCCAAGGGTAGGCCGTCGCTCCTCGGCATGCTCTCGGGTGCCATCGCCGGCCTCGTCGCCGTGACGCCGGCCGCGGGCTTTGCCGGCCCGATGGGCTCGATCGTGCTCGGTCTCGCTGCGGGCGCCGTCTGCTTCGTGATGTGCTCCACCGTGAAGAACGCGCTCGGCTACGACGACTCCCTCGACGTGTTCGGCGTGCACTGCGTCGGTGGCATCCTCGGCGCCATCGCCACGGGTATCCTGGTCTCGCCCGATCTCGGCGGCGCCGGCATCCCCGACTACACCTCCAAGCCCGGTGAACTCACCGTCGGCGCCTACGACATGGTCGCCCAGGTGATCACCCAGGCGAAGGCGGTCGGCTTCACCATCCTGTGGTCGGGTATCGGCTCGGCGATCCTCTACAAGCTCGTCGATCTGACGATCGGCCTGCGCGTGACGCAGGAAGAGGAGCGCGAGGGCCTCGACATCGCCGATCACGGCGAGCGCGCCTACAACTACTGAGTGGCGGCCCGCCATCCCGGCGGGCATCCGAAAAGGGCCTCGGCGCACCGCGCCGGGGCCTTTTTTCATGGGTTGATGGCTGAGTCGCGCCGAGCCGTCATCCGTGGCCGCTTCGGTTCAGATTTCCCAATCGTGAATCGATCGTGAGGAAAACCGGAGATTTTCGCAAAAAAGTTAAATGGTCGCCGTTCCAGGGATTGTTGCCTTCGCGCAACATTTTTCGGCCGCAGATTGATGCAGCTCAAAACTGTCTAAAAATTGGGCACTTGCGCAAAACTTCATTTTGCGACGCGGCGGCGACTTCGGCACCTTAGCCGTATCGAACTTGGGGCTGACCGCAATGACAATCAAAACAATGTTTCTGGCCGCAGGCGCGGCGCTGACGACGCTGAGCGCCACCGCGCTGCCAGTTCTCGCCGCGGACATGCCCGCCGCCGCGTCGGCTCCGGTTGTGGTCGAGGAGCATTGCAAGGCCGCGATCTCGACCCCGACCTTCGGCGGTCTCATCAAGGCGAACCCGAACCCGGCCTGCTTCGTCACGGGACTTGGCGACATCTATGTCGGCGGCGCGATCACCGGCTTTGCCTATTCTCAGACCAACGCCTTCGGCATCCTCTCGCCGAGCGTCGAGCAGGATCGCTACGGCCGGGTCGACTTCACGAACCTCCAGGGCTGGATCCAGAAGGCGGATGGCCCGCTGCAGTTCTACGTGCATGCCGGCCTCTACTCGATTCCGGCGCTCGGCCTGCCGCTCTACTCGTCGTTCGAGCAGACCCAGTCGCTGTTCGGCCCGGTGCCGGTCGCCTTCGGCAAGTGGCAGATCAACGACGAGTGGTCGATCCAGGCCGGCCGGATGTTCACCAATATCGGTTCCGAGCTGTTGTTCTCCTACCAGAACCTCAACATCTCCCGCGGTCTGGTGTTCAACCAAGAGAACTTCATCAACCAGGGTGTTCAGGTCAACTACGCGAACGGTCCGTTCGCGGCGGCGATCTCGGTGAACGACGGCTTCTACTCGGGCGAGCTGAACTGGGTGACGGGCTTTGCCACCTACAAGCTCGACGATTCGAACACGATCGGCATCAACGGCGGCACGCATTTCAGCGACTTCGATTCCTCGACCCGCAGCCCGCGCTTCCAGTTCGCGACGATCAACTCGCTGCAGAACAGCAGTATCATCAGCGTGAACTACACCTACGCCAACGGCCCGTGGATCATCTCGCCGTACTTCCAGTACACCACCGTCGATCGCAAGGATAACTACTTCTCCCCGATCATCGGCGGCGAGACCTGGGGCGGTGCGCTGCTCGCCGGCTACGCCTTCAACGAGAATTTCGGTCTGGCCGGCCGTGTCGAGTACATCGCCCAGTCGGGCACCCGCTTCGACACCCTGAGCGCGACGAGCCTCCTGTACGGCCCGGGCAGCTCGGCCTTCTCGTTCACCATCACGCCGACCTTCACCTGGGACCGCTACTTCGTCCGCGGCGAGTTCGCGACGGTGCAGGCCTACGACGTCACCCCCGGCTTCGGCTTCGGCCGCGACGGCACCAAGCGCTCGCAGGAGCGCTACCTCGTGGAGACCGGCTTCACCTTCTGAGGCCACGCCGGTCCGCCGACGAGATCGGGACATGATGTGGGAAGCCCCGGAGAGATCCGGGGCTTCCTGCTTTTCGGGAGCGAAACCGGGGACATCTCGATTCATTCGACGGCCGCCGGGGTCGCGATCGCTTTGGGGCGCACACTTAGCCCGCCGTTAACCGGCCCGCATTAGCCTTACCGGATCGTTGACACCGGACCGGTCTGCGCATGCGTTCCCTTCGCCGTTCCGCGTCGCCCTACGACACCTTCGTCGACAGCCTGCGGCCCTTCCTGGCCAAGCGGCTGACGGAGTGCGGCGGCCTGATCCTCTTCACCGGCGCGGTCGCCCTGACCGTCGCCCTGGCGACGTGGTCGATCGACGACCCGAGCCTCAACCACGCCACCGACCAGCGGGCGCACAACGTGCTCGGGCGCCCCGGCGCCGTCGTCGCCGACCTCGCCATGCAGCTCCTCGGGCTCGGCTCGATCATGCTCGCGCTGCCGCCCGTCCTCTGGGGCATGCGGCTGATGCGCGAGCGCGACCTGCCGCATGGGGGTGTGCGCATGGCCCTGTGGTTCGTCGGCGTGCTGAGCGCAAGCGCCGTCGCGAGCGCCGTACCGTCGACCGCCCGCTGGCCGCTGCCCACCCGCATGGGCGGTGTGGCGGGCGACGCGCATCTCGCCGGTACGCGGATGCTGGTCGGGCCGCTGGCGCATTTCGCCGGCTTCCTGTTCGCGGCGATCGCCATCCTGAGCCTCACCGCCGCCTGCCGCGTGACCAAGCTGGATCTCGAGGAGGACGAGGAGGGACCCTACGGTGCCCCGCGCCCTGCGCCCCGGCCCGGCCGCGCTGCGGCCCACGAGGAGCGTCACGATTCCGACGAGCCGAGCCTCGGCATCCTGTCCCTGGGGGCGCTCGCCCAGGCGGTCATGCGCGGCCGCGCCTCGCTGCGCACCCGGCTCGAATCCTGGCAGGCTCCGGCCGAGGAGGGAGAGGGGCTCGCCTATGCCGGCGCCTCGCCCGCGCTCGCCGCGCGCCGCGCCTTCGCCGACCCGGAGGAGGCGCCCTGGGCGCCGCATGCCCGCGAGCATGCCGATGTCTCGGGCCGCCGCGAGCCGCAATTTGAACCGCAGGACGATGACGCGGACGACGGGGCCGTCCCGCCGCGCCCTGCGCCTGTCGCCCGTGAAGCGGAGGCGGCCGCCCTCGAGCCGTCCACCCG
>JAGTAM010000342.1 GCA_023422485.1 Pseudomonadota bacterium
CGCTGTTCGACGGCCGCCGGCTGCGGGCCCTGACGGTCGTCGATGCATTCACGCGCGAGGCTCTGGCGATCGAGGTCGACCAGGGCATCAAAGGCGAACAGGTCGTGGCTGTCATCGGCCGCTTGGCGCTGCTGCGCGGAGCACCGTGCGCGATTCAGGTCGATAACGGGCCCGAGTTCGTCTCGAAAGCCCTCGACCGCTGGGCCTACGAGAACGGTGTCACGGTGGACTTCTCGCGCCCTGGCAAGCCGACCGACAACGCACTGGTCGAGTCGTTCAACGGCCGCCTGCGCGACGAGTGCCTGAACGCGAACTGGTTCTTGTCGTTGGCCGACGCGAGGAGCAAGATCGAGACGTGGCGGCGGCACTACAACGAGAGCCGTCCTCACACCGCCCTGGGGTGGCGAACGCCCCAGGAATTCGCCCTGGCGGCGGCCCTGCAGCCCGCCGAATGAGACCCGGAGGCTCACCTTTCGGCCGGACCAAGATCCGGGGGACCTTCAACTCGGCGCTCGGCTACCGCTCGCCGATCGTCTACGAGCAGGAGACCGAGGCAGAACCGCCGATCGAGACCCTGCTCAGCCAAGCCCCCTGAACCGTCCACAAAAACGGGGCAATCCCAATCTCGTCGAGGCAAATCGCGCAGACACAGCCGCCGAACTGCTTAGTCGGACCGTCCGCTACCGACCGCAAAATCGGACCTTCGCATGTGCGAAAGCAGAGGTCCGCTGCTGGCGCGTAGCCGACCAGTCGGCATGCTAACTCCTAAACCCCGAACAGACATTTGCGCCGGAGCTGGTCGAGGTCCGGACGAGCCTCGGAAGCGGTCTCTCAGTAGTTCGCGGGTGCGTGCCGAACTCTCCAGTCGTGAGCAGACTGACTGGCCCTTTCGACGAGGGCCAGCGCAAGCGCACCGGTTTGCAGTGAGCGCACGAACGCTATGCGACGTGGAGGGACTGGCGTTCGGCCGCGGCGGGGCGGTCCGCTCCGGCGCTCTGCACGGCGAGGTAACGCCGCCAGCTGCCGTATCTGGTGATGTCCGTACCAGAGGCGATCCCTTCGGCCTCGACCAAAAACCCCTTGGGACTGGTGCCATCAGCGAGGCGAAGGGTGCCGATGCCGAGGGGGGCCGGAATGGCGGCCACGAAGCGGCCGAAGGCGGCCGGCGACAAGGCCCACACTTCGGCAGCGATGGCCGCGCCTGCACCGGCCGCGACGCGCAGCAGGCCCGGCCGCAGGGGCGGACCACCGGGCAGCGCGTACAGCCGGTAATCGGCCTGCGTCTCGACTGCCCGTAGGAAGCGTGCGCCGAGGCCGGTCAGCTCGTGGTTGAGCGGCAGTCCCGAAAGATGCGCGCCGATCACCGCAAGTTCGATTTCGTCCGGGCCCGCGCTCGCCGGCCCGGCCTCCGAGTCCGGCACCGACTCCCCACTCGTGCCGATCGGGACGCCGGCCGCCGCGTGAAGGCGGGCACCCAAGGCGGCGAGAAGCCCGTCCCGGCCGCGAGGCGCAATCAGCGTGAGGCCGGCCGGCAGGCCGTCGGTTCGGAAGCGGCCCGGCACCGCGAGCGCGCAGAGGTCGAGCAGATTGACGAAGTTCGTGTAGGTCCCGAGCTCGCTGTTGAGGCCGATTGGGTCGACTTCAAGTTCAGCGCAGGTGACCGGCCGCGGGTAGGTCGGCACCACCAACACGTCGATGTACTCCCATAGGGCGTCGGCGGCTCGGCGCAGCTCGGCCAACTGGTAGAGGCCTGCAAAGGCGTCAGCGGCAGTAAAGGCCGTAGCCCGGCCGATCACCGCTCGGGTGGTCGGGTGCAGCGATTGCGGCGACGTCTCAATGAGCGGGCGGATCGCCTGATAGCGCTCGGCGACCCAGGGGCCGTCGTAGAGGAGCGCGGCGGTGGCGAACATCGGCGCGAGAACGACCGCATCGGGCCGTCCGGTGAGGGCAGCGAGGTCGTCGAGTCCCGCCGCGAAGGCGGCCTCCGACAGGGGATCGCCGCCGAAGCGGAGGCTCGCGGCATCCGGAATGCCGACGCGCAGGCCCGGCGGCAGCCCGGGTGGCTGGGTCGGCACGGGTAGGTCGCGGGAATAGGGATCGGCCGCGTCGTAGCCTGCCATGATCCGAAACACCCGGTCGGCATCTGCAACCGTGCCAGCGAAGACCGAGACGGTGTCGAGCGTGCGGCAGGCCGGCAGCAGGCCTCGGCTCGACACGGACCCAAGCGAAGGTTTTAGCCCGACCACGTTGTTGAGGCCGGCCGGCACCCGCCCGGAGCCCGCCGTGTCGGTGCCGAGCGCGAAGGCGACGAGCCCGTGCGCCACCGCTACCGCCGAGCCGCTGCTCGACCCGCCTGGCACGAGGTCGGCGTTCAGGGCATTACGCGGGGCAGGATGGATCGTGCGAAGGCCGACGAGGCCGGTGGCGAATTGGTCGAGATTGGTCTTTCCGATCAGGATCGCACCCGCGGCCAGCAGGCGCGCGACACAGGGTGCGGTCTCGGACGGCACGAAGGCGAAGTCCGGACAGGCCGCTGTAGTGGGCAGGCCGGCGACGTCGAGATTGTCCTTGACCGCGAAGGGCACGCCCCAGAGCGGTTTTTCGATCGGGTCGAAGGGTCCGAGCGCCACCGCGGCTGCGAAAGTCTCTGCCTCGGGCAGCAAGGTGAGGAAGATGCCGGGATCGTCGATGACGGCGAGTCGCCGGTAGGTCTCGGCCAAGACTTCTCGCGGGCCGAGGCCGCTGGCGTAAGCCGCGTGCAGGGCGGAAATCGTCGGGAAGGGAGGCACGGGTCCGTCCTCGTTCGTGGGTGTCACAGGCCCGCGAGGCGGGCAGCCTCTCGGGCGATGCGCCCGTCCGGCGCGATCAGGGCGCCGAGCACCCGGAAATGGTCGGCTCCTGGCACGACGTGCAGGTCGCCAGCGAGGCCCAGCGCCCGGCGGGCGGCGTGGTAATCCTCGGATTGGCGACACAGCTCGGGCAGTTCGGCCCCGCCATAGATCACCGAGACGGGTGGCCCGTCCGGGGCGAGGCGGCGGATGGGCGAGAGTTCGGCGACCTCCCCATCGGTGAGGCGCAGCGCGTCGTTCAACCCGGTCCCAGCGATCGGTTCGAGATCAAAGATCCCGCTCACCGCCAGGGCGGCGTCGGCCGCGTCAGCGGCGAGCGTCGTCATCAGCGCCGCGAGATGGCCGCCGGCCGACCAGCCCGCGACGACGAGGCGCGAGAGCCCGATCTTCTGCCGCAGCAGGCGCAAAGCCGCCGCGACTTCCTCGGAGATCCGGGTGAGGCTTGCTTCCGGGGCCAGAGTATAGCCGATCAGCGCCACGTCGAGACCGAGGCCGAGCGGCCCCTCGGCCATGCAGGTGAAGTCTTCGCGGGCGTTTCGCTGCCAGTAGCCGCCGTGAATGAAGGCGAGGCAGGGCGCCCCGGCGGCCCCGCAGCGGTAGAAATCGAGGGCCTGCCGCGGGCCAGCGCCGTAGGCGAGGATGTGGCCGGCCTTGCTCTCTCGGAAGGCGGCGCTGCGGGCGCGCCAACTCGCCACGAGGGCCGCGCTGTCCCGGACTGCCCCGGAATTGTCGTAGGCCCGAGTCAGCGAAGCGCGATCGAGTCCGCGCCACGCCACGGCGTCGTTGTTAGCCATCAGGCTGCTTTCGGCGCGTGGTGGCTGTGGAGCTGGGCCGACAGCATGCGGCGCAGATCGTTGAAGGCAGGGCTCGACACGTCCCTGCGCCGCGGCAGGTCGACGGTGTGGACGGCCTCGATCCGCCCCGGTCCCGGCGACATCATCACGATGCGGTCGGCGAGGAAGATCGCCTCCTCGATGGCGTGGGTGACGAACAGCACGGTGAGGCCGGTCCGGGCCCAGAGGTCGAGGAGCTCGTCCTGAAGGCGCTCGCGGGTCATGGCGTCGAGCGCCCCGAACGGCTCGTCCATGAGGACCATCTCGGCGTCGTTGGCGAGCACACGGGCGATGGCGACGCGCTGCTTCATGCCGCCGGAGAGCTGGTGCGGATAGGCGTCGGCGAAGCGACCGAGCCCGACCAGGTCGATGTAGCGGCGCGCGGTCTCGCGGACCTCCGCCGCGGGGCGGCCCCGGGATTTCGGGCCAAAGCCGATATTGTCGCGCACCGAGAGCCAGGGGAACAGGCCGTAATCCTGGAAGACCATACCGCGGCTCGGCGCAGGCCCGGCGATCGGCTTGTCCCACATCAGGGCTTGGCCCGAACTAGGTGCCTCGAAGCCGGCGGCGATGCGCAGGAGTGTCGACTTCCCGCAGCCCGACGCACCGAGCAGGCAGACGAACTCCCCCCGCTGAACGGTGAGGCCGGCGCCGCGCAGGGCCTCGGTTCGGCCGCCCCGCGCCGTGTAGGTCTTCGAGACGTCCCGGATCGTCAGGATGGGAAGGG
>JAGTAM010000369.1 GCA_023422485.1 Pseudomonadota bacterium
CGAATGCGCATCGGGCTCGCGGCCGACAACGGCAATTGGCACAAGGCGCGGCTGGGGGAGGCGCTGCGGGGCCTCGGCGTCGAGCCGGTGCTGTTCTCACTCGCCGACGTTGCCGTGGTGACGGGCGGCGGCGAGCCCCTGCGCGTCCCCGGCTTTGCGGACGGGCTGCCGGACGGCGTCCTGCTGCGCACCATCGCCGGCGGCACCTTCGAGGCCACCACGATGCGGCTCGGCGTGCTCCACGCGCTGGTCGCCTCCGGCGTCACGGTCTGGAACAGCCCCACCGCCATCGAGCGCTCGGTCGACAAGGCGGCAACCTCGCTGCTGATCGCCCGCGCGGGGCTACCCACCCCCGACACTTTCGTCGTCTCGAAGCGCGAGGCGGCGGCCGAGATCGTCGCCCGCGAGGCACGGCCCGGAAAGCCGATCGTGCTGAAACCTCTGTTCGGCTCGCAGGGCGAGGGGTTGATGCTCCTCGAAAATCCCGACGATTTGCCGGCGCAAGAAGCGGTCAGCGGCGTCTACTACCTCCAGCGCTATGTGCCGCGGGCCGATGGGCTGTGGCGCGACTACCGCGTCTTCGTCTGCGAGGGCCGGGCCATTGCCGGGATGATCCGCGAGGGCGACGGCTGGATCACCAACGTCCACCGCGGCGGAAGGCCCTTCGCCTGGGACGTGCCCGCCCGCGCCGCCGAACTCGCCGAGGCGGCGGCGGCCGCCGTCGGCGTCGATTACACCGGCATCGATCTCGTCGAGGACGGGGAGGGCGGCTTCCTTGTCCTGGAGGTGAATTCCATGCCGGCCTGGTCCGGCCTGCAGCAGGTCACCGAGGTGGACATCGCCGGGGCGGTCGCCCGCGGCTTCCTCAACGCGGTGCGCGCCGCCCGCCCGCCGCGTCTGGTCTCGGCGCTCGGATGAGCGGGGCGCCGCAGGACGGCCTGCCCGCGGCGGTGGTGGCCGACCTGTACCGCGCCGCCTGCCTCGCCGAACTCGACGCGCTGAAACCCGGCAACGTTCACGGCTACGCCCCCGGCCACCGCATGGTCGTGGCCGATTTCGTCACCAGCGCCGACGTCTCGGCGCCGGCCCTGGCCGAGCCGGGCGCGCCGGTGGGCCGCCGGGTGCGCGGCGGGGTCGAGGCCACCTTCGCCGCGGTGGGGCAGAACACCAATCTCGGGATCCTGCTGCTCTGCGCGCCGCTGGCCCGTGCCGCGGAACGGCCCGGCCCCCTGAATGAGGCCCTGAACGCCGTGCTGGCGACGTTCGACGCGTCGGACGCCCGCGACGTCTTCGCGGCGATCCGCCGGGCCAATCCCGGCGGCCTCGGTCGGGCCGAGCGTCACGACGTCGGCGCCGAGGAGCCGGTCCCGCCGCTCCTCGTGGCGATGGCCGAGGCCGCCCCGCGCGACCGCATCGCCCGCGCCTATATCGACGGCTTCCGCGATCTGTTCGCGATTGGCCTGCCCGCATTGAGCGAGGCGCGGGCGCGGGGCCTTGCGCCGCCCTGGACCACGACTGCTGTCCATCTCGCCTATCTGACGGCAGTGCCGGACAGCCATATCGCCCGCAAGCACGGCCCCGAACGGGCCGAGGCGGTGCGGGCGGACGCGCAAGGACGGCTCGCGGGCATCGACCTCGCCGCCGAGCCGATCGCGCCGCTCCTTGCCTACGACCGGGTGCTGAAGGAGTCCGGTCTCAACCCCGGCACGAGTGCCGACTTCACCGTCGCGACGCTGTTTCTCGACACGCTTCTCGCCGCCCGCGGCGAGGCCGTCTGACCCTACGCCCGCGAGGGGATGAATCTTCGCGCGTCAAGGCCCCAAACGACCCAAAAAATCGCCGATTTCAGGGTCTTGCGCGGGTTGTTCGGCGGAAAGGCCCGCTGTAGGGTCCGCCCCGCTATCCGGGCAAACCGGCTCGGCTCTCAGCCGGGCGCCGCAAACAAGGATGGCTTCCAGGCCACGCCTTCTCTCAGGGCGGGCCTTTTTTCAGGAATCCAGGGAGAGACCCCGAATGGCAAAGATCACCAAGGTTCAGGTCGGCGAAGCCCTCGTCGGCGACGGCAACGAGGTCGCCCACATCGACCTCATCATCGGACCGCGCGGTTCGCCGGCCGAGACGGCCTTCTGCAACGGCCTCGTGAACAACAAGCACGGCTTCACCAGCCTGCTCGCCGTGATCGCGCCGAACCTGCCGTGCAAGCCGAACACGCTGATGTTCAACAAGGTCACCATCAACGACGCCCGTCAGGCCGTCCAGATGTTCGGCCCGGCTCAGCACGGCGTCGCCATGGCCGTGCAGGACGCGGTCGCCGAAGGCATCATCCCGGCGGACGAGGCCGACGACCTGTACGTGCTGGTCGGCGTGTTCATCCACTGGGAAGCGGCCGACGACGCCAAGATCCAGAAGTACAACTATGAGGCCACCAAGCTCTCGATCCAGCGCGCCGTCAACGGCGAGCCGAAGGCTTCGGCCGTGACCGAGCAGCGTAAGTCGGCGACCCACCCCTTCGCCGCCAACGCTTAGATCGGAGGCAGTCCTGGGCAGAGCGAGCCTCCGCCCGCACCGCGGGGTCTGCTCCAGCGACTGGCTTCGATCTTCCTTGGACGTTGATGGATTGGGACGGCTTCGGCCGTCCCTTTCTTTTTGGGCGAATGTCTTTCAGCGCAGCCGCCCGTCATGGATCGCCGAGGCCACCAGCGCGCCCGCGGCGCCGGCCTGCGCGAGAGCCGCCACATCCTCCGGCCCCCGCACGCCGCCGGCCGCGTAGATCCGCCGGTGCTGGCCGAGCGCGACGGCTCGTGACATCCCGGAGAGATCCGGACCCGTGCCGGTGCCGACCCGCGCGAGCGTCATCACGATCACGTCCTCCGGCCACGACCCCGCCTCCTCGTGCAGGGCGTCCGGCCCGAGCCGCTCCGCGCCGCGCGTGTCGAGGGAGAGGACGGCTCGGTTGCCGAGGGCGCGCACGAGCCCGGCATCGCGCTGGCTCTCGCTGCCGATCACCGGCCGGCCGAGACCGAGCCGGGTGAAGCGCTCCACTGCGGAAAAATCGGAAAAGCCGGCATCGACCCACAGCCTCACCCCGGGGCAGGCGCGTGCCACCGCCTCCAGGCTGGCACGGTCGGGCTCAGTTCCGTCCATGATCGCATCGAGATCGGCGACGTAGAGGCAATCGGATCCAACGGCATCGAGCAGGCCACGGGCGATGTCGGCGGGCCGCGAGCCTCTGGCCAAGGGGGTGTCGATCGGGGCATAGGCGTCCCGCTCGCCCGCGCGGGCGCGCACCACCTGCCCCCGGCGCAGGTCGATCACCGGGATCAGCCGAAACGGCGGAGCCCCTTCAGAACCGTGAGACATCGTGTGAACCGGACGAGCAACAGGGTCATCGGGTGGGATCTCGGTGGGGTGCATGTCAAGGCGGCGCTCGTCGAGGCCGGGCGCGTGGTCGAGGCGGTGCAGGCGCCCTGCCGGCTCTGGCGCGGCGTCCCCGCCCTCGACGAAACCTTCGCGCAATTGCCGGATTGGGTGCGCGGCGAGGCCCATCACGCCGTCACCATGACCGGCGAGCTGACCGACTGCTTCAGTGACCGGGCGGACGGGGTTCACCAGCTCTCCGCCTGGGCTGCCGCGACGCTCGCGGGCGCGGTGGCGATCTATGCCGGCCGCGCCGGTTTCGTGACGGCCGGGGACGCTCGCACGCATGCCGCCGACATCGCCTCGGCCAACTGGCACGCCACCGCAGCCCTGATCGGCCGGCACGCGGACCATGCACTCCTGGTCGATATCGGCTCGACCACCGCCGACCTGATCCCGATCGTGCAGGGCACGCCGGCCGCAGAGGGCTATAGCGACGCGGAGCGCCTGGAGACGGGCGAACTCGTCTAAACCGGCGTGGTGCGCACGCCGCTCCTCGCTTTTGCCACCCACGCCCCTTGGCGCGGCCGGCGCACGCGGCTGATGGCCGAGACCTTCGCCAGCACCGCCGACATCTACCGCCTCACCGGCGACCTGCCCGAAGGGGCCGACCAGCAATACAGCGCCGACCTCAAGGGCAAGTCGATCCTCGAGACCGAGACGCGTCTCGCCCGCATGGTCGGCCGTGATCGGGGGGAGGGGAGCGAGGCGGAGTGGCGGGCGCTGGCCGCGTGGTTCGCTGAGGCGCAGTTGCGCCCCCTGCACGATGCCGCCGCGGTTCTGCTGTCGCGTGCCGATCTGCCGGAGGACGCAACGCTCGTCGTCTGCGGGGCCGGCCGCTTCCTGGCCGAACGGCTCGCCGCACGTCTCGGGCGCCGCTCGGTGCCGCTTACCGAGATGATTGCCGCGCACCTGCGCGGGGAGGCCGCCTGGGTCTCGACCTGCGGGCCGGCGGTCGCCGTCGGCCTGATCGCGTGAGGAACTGGGCCGGCGCCGCGCGTTGTCGGGGATACGTCACGAGGAGATGCGAATGACCGCAGGAAACAAGCTCGCCCGCATCCTGGCCACCCGCACCGGCGAGGCGATCGAGCTGGCCTTCGTCACCGAGGACGGCCGCACCACACGGGTGCTCGCGAGCGATGACCAGATCGACCGCCTCGTGGACGAACTGGAAGACATCCTCAACTCGCCCGCCGAGACGGGGTCCGGTGAGCCGCCTGCAGCCGCCTGAGCCGCTATCGCAAAAAGTCTCCGAAGGCGCGCGGCCCGTCGCCGGTCTCGACCGTGCCGGTGACGGCGAGGCTGACCGGATCGATCAGGCTCAAGGCGTTGTCGCCCCAGTTGGCGACGACGATGGTCTTTCCGTCGCGCGTGGCGGCGATCCCCTCGGGATGGTCGCCGACATCGATCGCGGCGAGCGTCTTCAGGGTCGCGGGATCGAACACCGTCACGGTGTTGGAATACTGATCAGTCACGAACCCTTTGCCGGCGGCGAGCGCGATCACGTAGGGCCGCTGGCCGGTGGGGATGCGGCCGGTCTCGCGGCCGGCCGCGACATCGATGGCCGAGACGTCGTTCGAGACCACGTTGGCGGTGTAGGCTCTGGTCCCGTCCGCCGAGAGGGTGAGGCCGAACGGGTGCTGGCCGACCGTGACGCGCCGCGTCTCCCGTCGCGTGCCCACGTCGACGATCGAGACCGAGTCAGATTCGCGGTTGGCCACCAGCAGCGTGGCGCCGTCCGGCGTGACGGCGATGCCGGACGGAGACTTCCCGGTGACGATCTCGCCCTCCCGTGTCAGGCCCTCCGCATTCGGGCGCAGCACGAAGACGCGGCTGCCGTACCAGTCGGCGACGTAGACCTCGCCGGATTTCGGATTGACGCCGATGCCGAGCGGGCCGCCGGGCAGGTCGAGGCTCGCCGTGACCTTGCGCGCGTCGAGGTCGATCACCGAGACGCCGTGGCCCTCGGGGCGGGTGACGTAGGCGGTCTTCCGGTCGGGCGAGAGGGCGATGCCGGCCGGTGCCCCCGGCACGGGGATCGATTGCAGGATTTTCTTCGACGCGAGATCGACGATCTCGACGGCGTTGCCGAGTTGCGCCGTGACGAGGGCTTCCTGGGCCAGGGCGGGGACGGATAGCGTGGCCATCCCGAGGAGGCCCCAGATCCAGGCTCGCCCCCCGCGGCCGGAGGGAACGTTGGATGGCCGGCGCGCCCGCCGATCGGATCGAAGCACGCCGGCCATCCGCATCATCGAAGTCTTACGAGCCCTTCTCGGCCTTGGCCTTCACGTTCTCCAGGCCCGCCTTGTAGAGGCCGAGCACGGCCTTCTTGGAGGCCTCGTCGTTCAGCTCGGGCGGGGGATCGTTGTTCATGTAGCCGCGGTAGAACGCGCCGCGCCACGTCATCTTCGACTTGTTGCCATCACCCTCGACCTCGATCGTCGAGGAATAGTCGTTCACCGGCAGGGTCTTCACGTCGACCTTGGTGATCCGGTACATCAGGGTCTTCTTCTCGGCGTCGTACTTGGCGAGCTCTTCCTCGACCGTGGCGCCGCCCTTCAGCGTCAGCGTGCGGGTCGCCTTGACCTCGTTGCCGCCCTTGCCCTCGGTCTTCTCGACCACCGGAATCCAGCTTCCGTCCTGGAAGTTGCCCACGATCGCCCAGACCTTGTCGGCGGGAGCGTTGATCTCGATCGACTCCGACACCTTCTGCCGGGTCGGGCCATGCGCCTGCGCGGCAAACGTCACCGTGGCGAGCGCCGCCACGGCGGCGAGCGTCCTGAACTTCATGTGTGTTTTCTCCTCCCATTGAAGCCGCCGAGCATGGCCGCTTCACCCTTCGTTCGAGCGACTTGTGTCAGGAGCCGCTCTTCTCAAGCCTGGCCTTGAGGTTCTCAAGGCTGGCATGAACCCAGGCCCGCACGCGCTTCTCCGAATTCTCGTCGTTGAGTTCGGGCGGCGGGTCGTTGTTCGGATGGCCGCGGTAGAACGCGGCCCGCCACTCGACCCGCGCCTGCGCGCCCTCAGGCTGCACCGAGATCGTGGCCGAGTAATCCTTGGCCGGCAGGTCGGCCACCTCGCTCTCGAGGATGTAGTAGGCGAAGCTCTTGCGCTCGGGATCGAGCTTGCGGGCCTCCTCGACGATGACGTGGCCGTTCTTCAGCGTCAGGCGAAAGACCGGCTTGTCGGCGCTCCCCTGCCGCTCAGCCCGCGCCACGTTCTCGATCCAGTTAGCATCCGCCGGGTTGCCGACCACCGACCAGACCTTGTCGGGGGAGGCGTCGATGGTGATGCTCTCGACGATCTTGCGCCGCGTCGGCGCATGCTGGGCCTCCGTTGCCACGGTGGTGACGGCGAGCGCCGCGGCGGCGAGCCATGCGATCCGCTTCAAACCGGGAATCTCCTTGGGAATGTCTTGATACCGCGCCTCACAGGGGGCGGCTCGTCCCGTCGAGGACGCGGCCGGTGTGCCCGAGGGCACCCGCGACCTTGTCCTCGATCCAGTCCCAGGCCTCGCGCTCGGCGGGTCCGGCCGTCTTGGAGATGGCGATGGCGTGGTAGGCCATCTCGGTCAGGATCTTGTCCGGCTCCAGCATCTTGAGGCGCGTCGAGAGGATCGCCGCCTCCAGCAC
>JAGTAM010000372.1 GCA_023422485.1 Pseudomonadota bacterium
GCGGCCGCGAGCGGCGCGACGGTGCCGGCGGCGCACATCGCCGCCCTGCTGCGCCTCGGCCGCATCGGCCACGTGCGCGGCATCGAGGCCAAGCTCACCGAACTGGAGGGCGACGCGGCCGTGCCGCCGGCCTTCGTCGCGCAGATGCGCGGATTGGTGGCCGCCTACGACATGCGCCGCTACGTCGGCGTCCTGGAGGGGCTTGCCCGCGATGCCTGAGGCGCAACGCGACATCGTCCTCGTCGTCGACGATTCCCCCGACACACTCAGCTTCCTCACCGAGGCGATCGAGCGCTCGGGCGCCACCGTGCTGGTGGCGGTGGGCGGCGATCTTGCCCTCGACCTCGTCGAGGAAATCACTCCCGACATCATCCTGCTCGACGCGGTGATGCCGGGCATGGACTGGTTCGAGACCTGCCGCCGCCTCAAGGCCAAGGGCCGGCTCGCCCATGTCCCCGTCATCTTCATGACCGGCCTGTCCGAGACCGAGCACATCGTGAAGGGATTGGAAGCGGGCGGGATCGACTACGTCACCAAGCCGATCGCCCCCGACGAGATTCTGGCGCGCATCCGCGTGCATCTGGCCAATGCCCGCTCGGCCCAGAGCGCGCGGGCCGCGCTCGACACCGCAGGGCGCACGCTGTTCGCCGTGGACGCCACCGGCTCGGTCCTGTGGTGCACGCCGCAGGCCGCGCGGGTGCTGGCAATGCTCGGCGGGTCCGAACCGTTGAGCCTGCCGCCGACCGGGCGCGACTGGCTACGCAATTGTCTCGCCGGCAAGACGACCGCGCCGCTGGCCCTCACCGATGCGGAGGGACGTGCCCACGCGCTCAGCTTCATCGGCCGCACGGGCCCTGAAATTCTGCTGCGGCTTTCCGGCGATCCCACGGCCGCCGGCCTGGAACGCCTGCGCGAGCGGCTGCCGATCACCGGCCGCGAGGCGGAGGTGCTGCTCTGGCTCTCCCGCGGCAAGTCGAGCCGCGACATCGGCGAGATTCTGGGTCTCAGCCCGCGCACGGTGACGAAACACCTGGAGGGCATCTACGCAAAGCTCGGCGTCGAGAACCGCACCGCGGCGTCGGCGGTGGCGGCGCGACACTTGCGCGACCTGGATTGAACGCTCTCGTCGCCGTCGTGCGATCATCGTTCCGCGAAATGAGCAAACGACTTGAGGCATCGCATGCAGGGGTGTACGGCGCAGGCGTCATGCCTTCGCCGCATTCCACGGGGAAGCAGGCCGCCGTCTCGTTCGGGCAGGGATCGTTCTGCAATCGTGCTGCGCCCGAGGCAGCGCACGGTGATCCGGCGCACCGCGCCAGGAAGGCCGCGCCTCGGACCGAACGGCCGGGCCTGCCATCCCGCGGGGCTGCGGCGGCCCGAGTGAGCACCGCGTCAGAAATTTACGCGCCATCCGTTGAAGGGGTCATAACGCCGATGTTCCTTGCCAAGTCTTCCATGGCCAAGCCTTCCGCGCGCCCGCTGCGCGTGGCCGCGTTCCTCGCCATGGCGGGGCTGGGCGCCGGCCTGGGCGGGACCGCCTTCGCTCAGGCGAAGAAGCCGGCCGCCCCGACGCCGGCTCCCGCGCAGGCCCAACCCGCTGCCCCCGCCCAGCAGCAGGCCCAAGGCGCCGGCCCGCAGCTCATCAACGTGAAGTCCGAGCCGAGCCAGGCCGACTGGACCAAGGTCTGCGGCAAGGATCAGGGCTCCGGCACCGATGTCTGCTACACCACCCGCGACTTCGTGTCGGATTCCGGCCAGCCGGTGCTCGCGGTCGCGCTCTACGACATGAAGAACGCCGCCACGAAGCAGGAGGTGAAGGTCGTCCGCTTCCTGCTGCCGCTCGGCCTGATGCTGGCCCCCGGCATGCGCTTCGATGTCGACGGCAAGGAAGTGACCGGCGGCAAGTTCGCGGTCTGCTTCCCGAACGGCTGTTTCGCCGAGGCCGGCGGCGTCTCGAACGAGCTGCTCAACGGCTTCAAGAAGGGCACCACCCTGAACGTCCGGGTCCAGAACCAGACCCAGCGCGAGGTGGTGTTCGCGGTGCCGCTCGCCGGCTTCGGCAAGGCCTTCGACGGTCCGGCCCTCAACCCGAAGGTGCTCGAAGAGCAGCAGAAGAAGCTCCAGTCCGAGATGGAGAAGCGCAGCGAAGAGATGCGCAAGAAGCTGGAGCAGCAGGGCTCGGCCGGCGCCGCCCCGGCCCCCGCCGCTCCGGCCGCCAACGCCGCGCCGAAGTAAGCCGGCCGCGCGAACCGTCTTCAGAAAAGAGCCCCGCCGTGGTCGCCACGGCGGGGCTCTTCCTTTGTGCGCATCATGTCTGCGCAGGTCAGGCCGCCGGCGCCTGCAACCATGGACGGCTCTCGGCGTTCAGCATGTCCGAGATCATCCGGGCGGCAACAGTCAACGGCCAAGTTGTCGTTAAGGATGTTTCGTCCGCTTGTCGGCGGGATTGCGTGAGCAACGGTGACGAAACGCACCGCGCAATCCCCCTGCACAAGGTTAGGGGTTATTTAACGGATCGAGGCGGCCACGAAGGAGCCGCGACGGAGTTCAGGCAATGAGCCAGCGCATCGAAGACATCAAGTTCATGGCGACGATGACCTTCGTCACCCTTTTCGGCACCTGCCTGACCGCGCTGGTCGGCTGAAGCCCGTTCGATCCGGACGCTCCCTTTATGGCCCGGATCCGTTAAGAAGCCGCTTCCTCTCTTCCTCCGCGGGCTTCCGCGGGGATGTCGCCGGGACCGAACCCGGCCGGAAGCGTGAACCTTGCGACACATCCACGTCATCGGCATCGGAACCGGCAATCCGGAGCACCTGACGATTCAGGGCATCCGTGCGCTGCAGGCGACCGACGCCGTCTTCGCCCTCGACAAGGGGGAGGCCAAGGCCGGGCTTCTTACCCTGCGCCGGCAGATCTGCGATCGCTACATCGAGGGCCGGCCCTACCGCTTCATCGAGGCGTCCGATCCCGAGCGCGACCGCCGGCCCGCGGATTACGGCGTGGCGGTGGACGATTGGCACGCCGCCCGCGCGGCCCTCTACGAGGGGCTGATCGTCGAGCATCTGCGCGAGGACGAGCGCGGCGCCTTCCTCGTCTGGGGCGACCCCTCCCTCTACGACAGCACCCTGCGCATCCTGGAGCGCGTACTCGTCCGCGGGCGCGTCGGCTTCACCCACGACGTCATCCCCGGCATCACCTCCGTGCAGGCGCTTGCTGCCGCCCACCGCATCCCGCTCCACCGCATCGGCGAGCCGGTGCAGATCACCACCGGCCGCCGGCTCCGTGAGGGTTTGGGCGGGGCGCCCGGCGCGACCGTGGTGATGCTTGATGGCGACCCGCGCTTCGAAGGGCTCGACCCGGATTTGACGATCCACTGGGGCGCCTATCTCGGCACGCCGGACGAGTTGCTCGTCGCCGGCCGGCTCGGCGACGTGGCGGAAGAAGTCCGCCGGGTGCGCGCGGAGGCCCGCATCCGCCACGGCTGGATCATGGACATCTATCTGCTGTCGAGACCGGCAGCCTGAGCCCGCGATCGGGTCGCTCTCGCGCTGCGACATCGTGTCAGGGCGAGGGAGCGCCTTCCACGACGAGCCCGTCTCAGAACGCATTCTTCCGTCGCTTCCCCGCAGGCTGGCAAGAGCACCTCCGGCCGCATTTTGCCCCTGGCAGGGGCCTTGCTTCGCCGCTCCCGCGAGGGACACTTCGCGGGTCGAACGAAATTCGGACCATCCTTTGGGGGCGAGATATGGCGGCTGGCTCGCGGCGGGCCGTGCGCGGAGTTGCTTGCGCTTCGATCGGGCTGGCCGCCGCCCTGATGGCGGGGGTCCTAGTCGCGGGAAACGATCGGTCGGCGGGTCCGCGCGGAGACCTCGATCCGGCCGGCGTTGCACGGGTCGCCCAAGCCGATTTCCAGGCGACGACGCCGGAGGTACGGCCGACCCGCATCGTCCTCGGACCGAAGGGGCACGACGTGCGCCTGTCGGGCGAATTGACCGAAGGCGCCGCCGAACGTCTCGCCCGGCTCCTCGACACCCATCGCGGGATCGAGCGCATCCATCTCACCAGCGAGGGCGGCCTTGTCGATGAGGGCGCGGCCATCGGCGCGCTGATCGCGGAACGCGGCCTCGTCACCTACGTGCCGGATTACTGCGTTTCCGCCTGCACCCTGGCCTTCGTGCGCGGACGCGAGCGGCTCGTCCGGGCGGATGCGCGGCTCGGCTTTCATGCCCCCTACGAAACCGATCCGGTCGGCGTCGAGATCGCGGTCGACAGCGCCCCCGAGCGCGCCGCCTATCTTGCCGCGGGCGTTCGGGCCGAGTTCGTCGATGCCGCGCTCGAGGTCCGCCCGGACGATCTGATGATTCCCGGCACCGACATCCTGGTGGAGGCCGGTGTCGCCACCGGCATCGTCGATGCCGACCGCTTCCCCGATTCCAGTCTGGACGACGGCGCCGACCCGGACCGGGCGCGTACCGTAGTGCTGCACGACGTGCCGCTGCTCGACGCGGTGGAGACGGGCGCACCCGGGACGATCGCGCCGATCGCCGCATGGTATCTCGACGGCTACCACAGGGGCCGCCCGGAAGGAGAGGCGGTGTACGGCGTCCGCCGCATGGCCGCCCATGCCCTGGCGCGAAGCCTCGGCGAGGCCGATCCGGAGACGCTGGTCGAACTCGGCCGGATGATCGTTCAGGCGATGCAGCGCTCGCATCCGGACAGGACAAGCGTCTGTGCGGCGGCCAGGGAAGGGGCGGGGGCCGTGTTGACCCGGCCGCGCCTCGACCGGTCCCAGCTCGCCACCGGCCGGATGATCCTGTCGCGCGCCCTCGGGTTGCGGGCTGCCGATGAGGCGGAGGCCCCTCAGGG
>JAGTAM010000395.1 GCA_023422485.1 Pseudomonadota bacterium
CTCGGCACGACCGACCACGCGGTGCTGATGCCGTTCACCAGGATCATCAGCGTGAACGGCAGGTAGGGCATCGAGAAGGCCACCCGCAGCACGCGCCGGTCGACCGCGATGCGGGCGGCGAGATAGAGCCCGGCCAGGGCGGTCATGACGACGAGGGCGATGTTGGAGGCGGTGAGCCCCTGATCCAGCACGGCGTTGCCGTCATCCCGCGGGACGGTGAACACGAGCGGAAGCAGCGCGAAGATCGACATCAGCGCGAACGGAACCGCGACGGGACCGTCCAGCGGTCCCATCCGGGTCTCCAGGCGGTGGCGCGCCAGCGGGTAGAGCAGCGCGAACCAGACCACCACGGCGACGACCAAGAGGAGGTTCAGCATTCCGGCGGTTCCATGGGGTGCTTCCTCAAACGGCTCCTCCGGTGGTCTCCTCGGTCCGGCCGGACGGGGAGTAAGCCGATCTCGCCCCGTGTCGATCCGATCTGCGCCGGGACTCCGTGGAGTCTTGGGAGTCTTGGTTTACGGCGCCATTCGGGCCGCCGGGATCGTGCGCGACCCCGTGACCCGGCGCCTCCGGGCCGATGGTTCGGTCGAAACGCTCGCCCTGCGTGATGGCATGTCTTTCGGGCGCCGAGACAGGCGGGCGGCGGTGCGGTCGGGAAAGCCGTGCCGCAAGCCGCCGCAGCACGAAAACGGAGGCGCCCTCCTCGATGCTGCGGCCGCGGATCTCGATCCGCTCGGTCGGCTCCTCCTCCCCCGCGGGCGGGACATCGACCAAGGCGTGATTCACCCTATCCATCGGCGGCCCCGTCGCCCCGTCCCGCACCGGGACGCACACGGGAAGGAGCGAAATCAATGCCAGTGGCCAGTGCCGTCCTGGGACGATACTTCAAGGTTGATGGCCGATTGTGTGTCTTGCGCGAAGCCTCTGCTGCACTGTTCTCGCCAGAGCGAGAGCGCTCGGCGTCCGAGAGTTTCGTGGGGCGCTCTTGAGGGCTTCGTTTCGATGGAGGCGGCTCGGGTAGATACTGATTTAGAGAAATCATTCAGAGATCGTCATCGTCTCCCGAAGGACGGATGCTTGTCGCCGAAGCCGGAATGAAGCCCTGGTCGCCGGGGCGGGCGTTCTCCGGCTCCGCTGGTCGGAGGATGCCCCAAGGAACCCGTCGGTCAGGCCGGCTGGAGCCGGCCGAAGGGCGTCGGAGCGGCTTTCAGCGCGCGCCGCAGCAGCCCGGCCAGGACGAGGCAGACCAGCACCTCCGCCGTGATCGCCACGGTGAGCAGGCCCTCGATGCCGAACCCGCGCACCGCCGGGTAGACCAGGGCGAGGTTGAGGGCGGCCGCCGCCGCCGTGGCGGCGAAGACCGCGCCGGTCCGCTCCAGGGCGCGGAAGGCGCAGATCTGCGCGAAGGAGACGAGCGAGACCGGGAACAGCAGGGAGTACCACGTCACCACCCAGGCATAGGCGGCCATCTCGGGCCCGAAGGCGGCCGCGAGCAGGCTTGGCCCGGTCAGCGCCAGCAATCCGGTAAAGCTCAAGCCCCCGGCAAAACCGATGGCCGCGGTGATGCCGATCACCGGCCGCAACCCGTCGAGGCCGCGCGAGGCCAGTGCCCGGCCGGCGATCGGCGGGACGATGTTTTCCAGGGCGTCGCGGATCAGGTTGAGCACGCCGAGGATGCTCTGGGCCGCCCGCAGCACGCCGATCAGCGTCACGCCGAGCAGCGCGCCGGCGATCAGCAGGCCGGCATATCCGCTCAGCCACTGCATCAGCCCGGTCAGTACCAGCCAGCGGCCGGAATGCCATTGCCGCCGGCTCGCGGCGCCGAACTCGCCGGCCCGCCACGCCAGACGCCCGCGGAACGGGACCGCGCACAGGCAGGACAGGACGGCCGAGGCGGCGACAACCTCCAGGGCGCGGGCCGGCGACAGCATCCCGCTCCGGGCGAGCAGCACCAGCAGCGCGAGCTTGATCCCCTGGTTGAGCGCGTCGATCCCGAGCACCACCGATGGACGGCCGCGGGCGTACAGGTAGCGACGGGAAAAGTCCTGGGCGAGGTGGGCGGCGCAGGCCGTCCCCGCCGCAAGCGCGAGCGCCCGGTCGCCGAGGGTGAGCGCGAGACCGATCGCGACGGCGCTGCCGGCGAGCACCAGGAAGGCGGCCTCGTGGACGAGGACGATGGCGTAGTAGGCGTGCCCCGCCTCGCCCGGCAGGCCCGGCCCGATGCTGATCATCGGGCAGACAACGAGGCCGAGCTGCAGGCTGATGGTGAGCAGCACGGCGATCCAGGCCGTCGAGAACAGGCCGAAGGCCTCCAGGCCGAGGGCGTGCGCCAGCACGATGGTAGTGGCGAAGTTGCAGGCGCTCACCAGCGCCTGGTCGGCCACCGAGAGCGCCGGGCCGGCGGCCCCTCTCCCGATAGCCGCTCGTCCGGCAGCCGATCGGCAGGCGCCGGCCAGGGCACGGAAGTCGCGCGGGAGGGCAGGCATGCGGGGTCCGGGTGAAGGAAAGGCGGCCGGAAGGATGGCGCGGCGAGCCTAGACGAGGCGGGCGGGTGCACCACGCGGACATCGGGAGGGGCGGACCTGATTCCTCGATCCTTCGGGGTACGTCGGAAGTACGGGCCGGCCCGCTCCCGATGCGCTGCCGGGCTCGATTGTCAGGAGGCGCTCTGCCCGCAAGACTTCCTCTTGCAAGACTTCCTCCCGCAAGAGCTCCCCGCGAACCGGCCGGCGCGCGGCGGCCGATGGGCGGCTTTCGACAGGCGAGTGCTGATGGCGACGACGACGACCGTCCACGCTCTGCCGCGGGAGAGCCGGCTGGCGGACCTGTTCCTGGCCGCGCTCGGCATCGCGTTCGCCGGATACATGATCTTCGGCAAGAGCTTCGCCTATCTCGGCCTGCCGCCGCTCTATGCCGGCGAGCTTC
>JAGTAM010000425.1 GCA_023422485.1 Pseudomonadota bacterium
GCGTAGGGATCGGCGGCGGGCGCGTCGTAGCTGTCGCCCCATTGTGCGGCGGCCGGCTGCGGCATGACGGACCATGCGGCTGCGAGCGAGAGGACGGCGAGGGCGAGAAGGCCGAGGATCGCAGGCCAACGCGGGAACGCGGTGCGATCGGTCGGGCGGCGTGGCATGCGCGAAGCCTCGATCGAAGGGAGGGGGCCGGAGGACCGGCCCGAAGTTCGACAGGATAACGCGCGGAAGCCGGCGCGTCTAAGAGTGCCTCACAAACTCCCGATCACCGGCCGTTCTCGCTCTGGAGACGACAGCGCAGCGGGAGTTTTGCGAGAGACACTAAGGCCGCCCCTCCAGGCGTTCCAGCAGGGCCGGCCGGGCATAGCCGTCCGCGGGCAACCCCTCGCGGATCTGATATTGCCGCACCGCCTCGCGCAGCTTCGGACCGGCCCGCCCGTCCTGTTCGCCGGCATAGAGCCCCTGGGCAGCAAGCCCCGCCTGAAGGCGCTTGAGGCCCGGCCCGTCGAGGCGGGCGGCGCCGCTCGGCCAAGCGGCCGCGAGCGCCGGGCCGCCGGCGAGTCGGTCGGCGAGGTGGCCGACCGCCAGCGCGTAGGAATCGGAGGTGTTGTAGCCGCGGATCACCTCGAAATTGTCGGTGATGAGAAAGACGGGGCTCCCGAGCCCGCCGGGCAGGAACAGGCTCGCCTCGCCGCTCATGGGCAGGGGCTTGCCGTCGGTGCGGCGCACGCCGCGGGCGGCGAAGTCGGTGAGGGGTCCGCGATAACGGGTCAGGTCGAAATTCTTCGGCAGGCTGACCTCGTAGCCCCAGGACAGGCCGGCCTTCCAGCCGAGGGAGCGCAGATAATGCGCGATCGAGGCCAGAGAATCCGCCTCCGAGCGCCAGATGTCGCGCCGCCCGTCGCCGTCGAAATCGACGGCCTCCCGCAGGTAGACCGAGGGCAGGAACTGCACCTGACCCATGGCGCCGGCCCACGAGCCGACCATCCGCGCCGGCTCGATGTCGCCGTTCTCGAGGATCTGGAGGGCGGCCAGCAATTCGTCGCGAAACAGGCTGCCGCGATAGCGGGCGTAAGCCAGGCTCGCCAGCGCTTGGACCGTCGGCAGGGAGCCGGCGCTGGCACCGAAATCCGACTCGACGCCCCAGAAGGCCAGCACGACCGAGCGCGGCACGCCGGTCTTCGCCTCGATCGCCGCAAGCGTCGCCGCGAGCCGCTTGCCCCGCGCCTGCCCCCTGGCGATCCGCGCGCCCGACACCGCGCCGACGAGGTAGTCCCAGACCGGCCGGCTGAACTCGCCCTGGCGGCGGGTGCGGGCGACGACGTCCGGGTCCGGTCCGTTCAGGCCGGCGAAGGCCGCGTCGAAGGTCTTTTGCGAGATGCCGCGGGCCGCGGCGTCCGCGCGCAGGGCCGCGACGAAGCCGGAGAAGTCACCCTCCTGCGCCGGTGCCGGCCCCGCCAGCAGCGCGAGGACGAGAATGAGGGTGGCGCGGAGCGCGCTCACCGGCGGTTCCGCTTCACCAGGGCGTCCTCCCAGGCGAGCGCCTGGGCGACGATGGCGTCGAGGTCGTCGTACTTTGGGGTCCAGCCGAGTTCGTTGCGGATGCGGTCGGCGCCGGCGATGATCTGGGCCGGATCACCGGGGCGGCGGGGCGACAGGCGCACCTCGAAGTCGCGGCCGGAGATGCGCTTGACCACCTCCACCACCTCCAGGACCGAGTAGCCCCGGCCGTAACCGCAATTCACCGTCAGGCTCTCCCCGCTGCCGCGCAGGTGGTCGAGCACGGTCATGTGCGCCGCGGCCAGATCCGAGACCTGGATGTAGTCGCGCAGGCAGGAGCCGTCGCGCGTTGGATAGTCGGTGCCGAACACCTCAAGATGCGTGCGCTGGCCGAGGGCGGCCTGCGTCGCCACCTTGATGAGGTGGGTGGCGGCCGGCATCGACTGTCCGGAGCGCCCGCGCGGGTCGGCCCCGGCCACGTTGAAGTAGCGCAGGATGCCGTAGGTGAAGCCGTACGCGGCCGCCGCATCGGCGAGCATCCACTCGCTCATCAGCTTGGATCGGCCGTAGGGGTTGATCGGGTTCGTCGCCAGGGTCTCGGGGACCGGCACGATCTCCGGCTCGCCATAGACCGCAGCCGTCGAGGAGAAGATGAAGTGCTTGACGTTGGTGCGAGCAGCGGTCTCGATCAGCGCCCGCGTCTTCACGGTGTTGGCGAGGTAGTAGCCGAGCGGATCGGCGACCGATTCCGGCACCACGATCTTGGCCGCGAAATGCGCGACCGCGTCGATCTGGTGACGCAGGATCGTTTCGGTGACGAGGGCTTGGTCGGCCACGTCGCCGACGACGAGGCGAACCTCCGGAGGCAGCAACCAATCGTAGCCCGTGGAGAGATCGTCGAGGACCACGACCTCCTCGTGCCCGGCATCGACCAGCGCGAGCACCATATGGCTGCCGATATAGCCCGCACCGCCCGTGACCAGAACCGCCATCGTCCACCCCCGATCCGTCTTCCGCGATCCGTCGGCGAAAGCTTCAAGCCCTGTTTAATGACGAAATCCTGCCAATCACACCCAAGCGGGGCTGTTAGCGGCGGCCCGTGTCCTATTTGATCTTCGTCGATCAGGGCTTGCCCCGACCAACGCCAAAAACGGGTCCCGCCACATGAAACCAATCCGCAAGGCCGTCCTTCCTGTCGCGGGCCTCGGCACGCGTTTTCTGCCGGCCACCAAGGCCGTGCCGAAGGAGATGCTCACCGTCGTCGATCGCCCGGTCGTCCAGCACGTCGTCGATGAGGCTCGCGAGGCCGGCATCGAACACTTCATCTTCGTCACCGGCCGCGGCAAGGCGGTGATCGAGGATCACTTCGACATCGCGTTCGAACTCGATCACACCCTGCAGGCGCGCGGCAAGACGGCCGCCTACGAGGAACTGAAGCAGGACCTGCCCAAGGCGGGACAGACCAGCTTCACCCGCCAGCAGGCCCCGCTCGGCCTCGGTCACGCGGTCTGGTGCGCCCGCGAGATCGTCGGCGACGAACCCTTCGCGGTTCTGCTTCCCGACATGCTCAGCCGCGGCTGCATGGGCCAGATGCTGAAGGCCTACGAGCAGCACGGCGGCAACGTCATCGCCGTGGAGGAGGTCAAGCCCGAGGAGACGCACCAGTACGGCATCGTCGCGGTCGGCGAGACCTTCGGGCAGACCTTCGAGATCACCGGCATGGTCGAGAAGCCCAAGCAGGGCACCGCGCCCTCGAACTTCATCATCTCCGGCCGCTACATCCTCCAGCCCGAAATCTTCTCGATCCTGGAGCGGGGCGAAACCGGTGCCGGCGGCGAGATCCAGCTCACCGACGCGATGATCCGGCTCGCCGAGCAGCAGAAGTTCTATGGCATGCGCTTCGACGGGCGCACCTACGATACGGGCTCCAAGATCGGCTTCCTCACCGCCAACCTCGCCTACGGCCTGGAGCGTCCGGAACTGGCCAATGCTTTGAAGGCAGAAATTCGGGCCCTGCTGGGCGACGCCTAAGGTTCCATGCGCCTGCGAGGCTGACCCATGCGCCGGGCGCATGTGGAAACGTTATCAGTGCCCTTGCGGTTTGTGCAGCGCGATGCGATTTGTGCATTGCGAGATCGCGATGGCGTCGCGGTCCCGTAGCCCTTCTTGGGCGTTTCCTCCCTAGACTTCGGGCCGTCCTTCGGGGCGGCCTTTTTTCTTGGCTTGAGCGTCTTGCCCGAGGCGCTCCCGCGGCAGCGCCATGGCAGCGGGGGCCTATTCGGCCGCCATGCGGAGGGACGACGCCTCCACCGTCTCGGCCGCGACCTCGGCGAAGACTCTGGCCAGGCTGTCCGCCAGCGCCGCGAAGCCGACCGTCAGCGCCAGCGACTGCTCATTCATGTAGAGCGCGCGGTTGATCTCGATCTGCAGCGCATGCCGCCCGAGTCCCGGCTCGCCGTAATGCTCGGTGATGAAGCCGCCAGCATAGGGCTTGTTGCGCACCACCTTGTAACCCAGCGCCCTCAGACGGCTCTCGACGCCCTCGACCAGGAACGGCTGGCAGGCCGTGCCGAAGCGGTCGCCGAGCACGAAGTCCGCCTGGGCGCTCTCGTCCCGCCCGAGGCTCGACGAAGGCATCGAGTGGCAATCGATCAGGAAGGCCCGGCCGAAGCTCCGCGCCGTGCGGTGGATCAGGCCGCGCAGGGTCCGGTGGTACGGCTTGTAGAGTGTCTCGATGCGCTGCACCGCCTCCTCCACCGGCAGACGCTCCCGGTAGATCTCCTGCCCGTCGGCGACGATGCGCGGCACCGTGCCCAGGCCTCCCGCCACCCGCATGGAGCGGGTGTTGGCGAAGGAGGGCAGGCGGCCGGCGAACATGCGCGGGTCGAGTTCGTAGGGTTCGCGGTTTACGTCGAGATAGGCGCGGGGGAAATTCGCCCGCATCAGGGGCGCGCCGAGGCCGACGACCGAGGCGAAGAGTCGGTCGACATGGGCATCCTCCGAGCGGCGCAGCGCCAACGCGTCGAGCCGTGAGGCGGCGAGGAAGGAGCGGGGATAATGCGCACCGGAATGGGGCGCGTTGAACACGAAGGGAATCGCGTGATGCGCCGGCTCGTCCACGACGAAGGGTGGATCGAACGCCTCGGGTCCGTCGGACTGTGAAGGGCTCATCGAGAGGCGGAGGCCTGCGCGTGGCGCGGAAGGGACATCGCGCCAGTTTGCGGCGCCGCGTCCGCCCTGTCCACCATGCGCCGCACCGAGGCGGGAGCGGGGCACGACAGGGCGCGGAGATTGTCGGGTGCGGCGCGACACCGGCCCCGGTTAACGCTCTGTTTACCAAGCCGCAGCTTTATGAAATGAACACCCACCGAGCATGTCTCGCGAAGCGTCGGCCGCGCTGTCGTGCCCTCGATCGGCATGGTAGCGACCGGGCGTATCCTGAGACACTCCAAGGCGCATGGGCACCGGGACGCCGTTCGATGAAGATCCTGCTCGCGGAAGACGACAACGACATGCGCCGGTTTCTGGCCAAGGCGCTCCAGAACGCCGGCTACGACGTGCTGTCCTTCGACAACGGCCTGTCCGCCTATAACCGCCTGCGCGAGGAGCCGTTCGAACTGCTCCTGACCGATATCGTCATGCCCGAGATGGACGGCATCGAGCTGGCGCGCCGCGCCACCGAACTCGACCCGGACATCAAGGTGATGTTCATCACCGGCTTTGCCGCGGTGGCGCTGAACCCGGACTCGAAGGCGCCGAAGGATGCGAAGGTGCTCTCGAAGCCCTTCCACCTGCGCGACCTCGTCAACGAGGTCGAGAAGCTTCTGGCCGCCTGAGCCGGGAGCGGACCGGGCCAGAGG
>JAGTAM010000457.1 GCA_023422485.1 Pseudomonadota bacterium
GCAGGATTTTCGCGACCGCCTGACCGCGCACAAGCTCCATATCCGCGAGCACGGGGAGGACATGCCCGAGATCCAGGGCTGGAAGTGGCCCTACGAGACCCACCGGGAGAGCGAGGCACCGCACTGATCGGAACCAAGGCCGCCGAGACACGGGCGGGCTTGCGGCCGAGCGCGATCCGGCGTCAATCCGGCTGCCGAAACCGGGATGGCCGCCGAGTCCCATCCCGGCGCATGGGTGGAGAGGGTGCGCAGCCGCATGGACACGCAACAGGCCGGCCGGGTGCTCATCGCGGGCGGCGGCATCGCCGGGCTTGCCGTCAGACGGGCCCTGCATCAGCGGGGCATCCCCTCGCTCACGCTGGAGCGGCGCGGCGTACAGACGGAGGCGGGGCTCGCGATCAACCTGCCCGGCAACGCGGTGCGCGCGCTGAGCCGGCTCGGCCTGCTCGACGGGCTGCGCGAGACCGGCTCGCCGGTGCGCCGCCGCGAGTACCGCACCGCGCGCGGGCGTCTCCTCTTCGCGGTTGACGAGGAAGCCTTCTGGGGCAGCGAGACCGTTTCACATTGCCTGCGCCGCGCAGACCTGCTGCGCCTCCTGCAGCGCGGCATGCCGGACGACGATATTCGGCAGGGAGCCGGGATCGCCGGCATTCAGCTGGACCCGCAGGCGGCTCGGGTCGAGCGGGAGGACGGCACGATCGAATCCGGCGCCCTGCTGGTCGGTGCGGACGGCGTGCACTCGACGGTTCGCCGCGACCTGTTCGGCGATCGGGCGCTCGGCGCCGCGATGCTGGCCAGCCAGAGCTGGCGCTTCATGACGGCCAATCCCGGCATCAAAGCCTGGACTCTCTGGGCCGGAGCCGGAGCCCTCTTCCTGTTGATCCCGGTCGATCGCGACGAGGCTTATGGCTGGGTTTCGGCAACCACAGAGCGAGGCGACAGCACCGGCCCGGCAGACATCCGCGGCGCCTTCGCCACCTTCCCCCGCCTCGTGCGCGACACGCTCGATGCGGCTCTCTCGCGACCGGACGCGATCTACCACTCGCCGCTGGAAGAGGTTCGCATCGCGGCCTGGGCACGCGACCGTGTCGTCCTGCTCGGGGACGCAGCCCACGCGACGGCGCCGGTCTGGGCCCAGGGCGCGGCGCTCGCGCTGGAGGACGCGCTGGTGTTGGCCCGCCTGCTGGCGGAGCGAAGCGACTGGACCGGCGTCGGAGCGGAGTACGAGCGCCTGCGCCGTCCCCGCGTCGAGCATGTCCAGCGGATGACGGATCGCCTGTCGCGCACGGCGCGCTGGCCGGACTGGGCGAGAAACCTGCTGCTTCCGGTCGTCGGCCCGCGCAGCTACCGCGCCACCTACGATCCGCTTCGCACGTCGGTCATCTGATGCCGAAGATCGCGCTTCGCTCGAAGCCGCCCTCTCAGGCCTGCCCGTGATACCGAACGATGGGGGGAGTGGAGCGGGTGAAGGGAATCGAACCCTCGTATTCAGCTTGGAAGGCTGCTGCTCTACCATTGAGCTACACCCGCAGACCGAGACTCACGCTGAAGAACCGGTTGCCCGGGTTCCTTCCGCACGGGGCGGCGTGAAGAGCGGCGTTGCAGCGCGGCGATAGCACGGCTGGGCCTGTTTGAGAAGCGCGAACCGGGCTCTCGCCCTCATGGGGAAGCTGTGCCAGGGAGAGCGGATCACCGGGGCGAGCCCACCCGGTTCTGGCCCGTTCGTCGGATCCACAGTTGTTTCATCGCCGCAAGCCCGTCCCTCCCCCGGTCGACATTCGTGACGACGCGTCGAGTGCTTCCGCGCGCCTCGAGATCCGCGGCGTGAGCCGGCGCTACGGGCGGACGCTGGCGCTCGACGAGGTGTCGCTGTCGCTGTCGCCGGGCGAGATCCTGGCCGTTCTAGGCGATTCCGGCTGCGGGAAAAGCACCCTGCTGCGGCTGGTCGCCGGGCTCGATGCCCCGGATACCGGCGAGATCCGAATCGATGGCCGGCCCGTCGCCGGTCGCGGCGGCGAGGAACCGCCGGAGACCCGCGGCGTCGGCCTGATGTTTCAGGACTACGCGCTGTTTCCGCATCTCACCGTGCTGGCCAATGTCCGGTTCGGGCTGCGTCATCTGCCGAGCAAGCAGGCACGGGAGGTGGCGCGGGAGCGCCTCGCCGAGGTCGGGCTGGCGGGTCGCGAGGCGAGCTACCCGGCGACGCTGTCCGGCGGTGAGGCGCAGCGGGTGGCATTGGCCCGCGCGCTCGCACCGCGCCCCCGGCTGCTGCTGCTCGACGAGCCGTTCTCGAATCTCGACGCCGGCACCCGCGAGCGGGTTCGCGCCGACACCCTCACCGTCCTGCGCCAGGACGGCATCGGCGCCATCCTCGTCACGCACGACGCCGCCGAGGCCGTGGAGTTCGCCGACCGCATCGCCCTGATGCGGAAGGGTCGACTGGTCCAGTGCGACACCGCCGAAGCTCTCTATCGCGCGCCCGTATGCCCCTTCGCCGCGCGGGCGCTCGGCGACGTCGTGATGGTCGCCGGCCTCGTTTCCGGCGGCCGCCTGACGACGCCGCTGGGAAGCGTCGCCCTGCCCTCCCCCGCGCCCGAAGGCGCCGTACAGGCCTGCCTTCGGCCGGAGGCGATCCGCATCGTGCCGCGCGGCGAAGGCGTGCCGGGCCGGGTTCTGCGCCGCAGCTTCGCCGGGGCGAGCACCCGCATCGACGTCGAAGTCTCGGGTCTCGACGCGCCCCTTCGCCTTACAGCGGGGCCGGACGAGATCGCGAATGACAGCGTCGAACTGGGCCTCGTGGAAGGAAGGGTCTTGGTCTTCCCCGGATCCGAACGCGACTGAGCCTCATATTTTATCTAGAATAACTATAAATCATCAGACTTGTCGGCCCACTTGACGGCCTATAACACCCGACGAGCATCGACGATGCTCGGGGGAATTGAATGTTGCGGCTGCGGAAGTTCGGTTGTTTCGTGGGTTTCAGCCTCGCCCTTGCTCTGGCTGGCCAAGCACAGAGCGCGGAGGTGAATCTCTACACCACCCGCGAGCCGGGCCTGATCCGTCCCCTCCTCGACGCCTACACCGCCAAGAGCGGCGTGACGGTGAACACCGTGTTCGTCGAGAAGGGCTTGGCCGAGCGTGTCGCCGCGGAAGGCGCCCGCAGCAGCGCCGACGTGGTCATGACGGTCGATATCGGCAACCTGATCGAGTTGGTCGACCGCGACCTCGCGCAGCCGGTCCGGTCCTCCGTTCTGGAGGCGGCCGTTCCCGCGCCCCTGCGTGACGGGGATGGGCGCTGGTTCGCCCTCTCCATGCGCGCCCGCGTGCTCTATGCCGACAAGGCGCTCGCCGACCTGAACGCGGCGACCTACGAATCGCTCGCCGACCCGAAATGGAAGGGCAAGATCTGCCTCCGGTCGGGACAGCACCCCTACAACACTGCGCTGATCTCGGCCTTCCTCGTCCGCCACGGCGCGGAGAAGACGGAAACCTGGCTGCGCGGTGTCAAGGCCAACCTCGCCCGCAAGGCGGCCGGCGGCGACCGGGACGTGGCGCGCGACATCGCCGCCGACCTCTGCGAGATCGGGCTCGCCAACTCCTACTATGTCGGGCTGATGCGCTCGGGCCGCGGCGGACCGGATCAGAAGAAATGGGGTGAGGCCATCAAGGTCGTGCTGCCGACCTTCGAGGGTGGTGGCACCCACGTGAACGTGTCGGGCGCCATCGTCGCCAAGAACGCGCCAAATCGCGAAGAGGCGGTCAAGCTCCTCGAATACCTCGTCTCCGACGAGGCGCAGGCGCTCTACGCCAAGGCTGATTTCGAATACCCGGTCAAGGCCGGCGTCGCGGCCGATCCGATGCTGCAGGCCCTCGGCCCGCTGACCTTCGACACGACGCCGCTCGTCGAGATCGCCCGCAACCGCAAGGCGGCGAGCCTGCTGGCGGACAAGGTCGGCTTCGACAACTGACCGCTCTGAACAGATCACCGGTCCGTTCCCGAGGCGGCCGGCCGAAGGAACGGACCCAAGTCGCATCCATGAAACCCGCACGTGGCCTCCTTCATGCGGCGGCGGCGCTGCTGACCATCATCCTCCTGGCGCCGGTCGCCTCGCTCGCCGTCGCGGCGGCCGAGGGGACCGGCGAGCTTTGGCCGCATCTGGCGGCCTACGTCCTGCCGCAGGCGATCCGCGACACCGGCCTGCTGCTCGCCGGCGTCGGACTCCTGGTGATCGGGCTCGGCACCGGAACGGCGTGGCTCGTCTCGGCCTTCGCCTTTCCGGGCCGCCGCCTCCTCGATGCGGCCCTGCTGCTGCCACTCGCCGTGCCCACCTACGTGGTCGCCTACGCCTATCTCGACCTGATGCACCCGCTCGGGCCGGTGCAGAGCGGCCTGCGGGCGCTCCTCGGCCTGTCGAGCCCGCGCGACCTCCGCTTCCCCGATCTGCGCTCGCTGCCGGGCTGCATCCTGCTCCTCGGCCTCGTGCTCTACCCCTACGTCTACCTGCCGACGCGGGCGCTGTTCCTGATGCGAGCGGGGACGCTGCTGGAGGCCTCCCGGATGCTCGGCGCCGGGCCGGCGCGAACCTTCTTCCGGGTCGCGCTGCCCCTGGCTCGCCCGGCCATCGCTCTCGGCACCGGCCTCGCGCTGATGGAGGCGCTCAACGATGTCGGCGCGGCCGAGTTCCTGGGGGTTCGCACCCTGACGGTGCAGGTCTACGCGACGTGGGTAAACCGCTCGGACCTGCCCGGCGCCGCGCAGATCGCTCTGGTGATGCTGGTCGGCGTCGTCGGTCTCGTTGCGCTGGAACGGCTGGCGCGCGGCGGCCGGGGCTACGCCGGCACGGGCCATCGCGACCGGACGACCGCGCGCCGGACGCTCTCCGGCTGGCGAGCGGCTCTCGCCTTCACCCTCGGCATCACCCCCGTTCTCCTCGGCTTCGGCCTGCCGGCGGGCTATCTCGCCTGCTCCGCCTGGCAGCGGGTGAGGGCAACGGGGCTCCCGGAGACGCTGGCCGCGCAGGCCTTCAACACCGTGCTCTATGCCGGCGCCGCGGCCCTGGTGACGGTCGCGGTGGGGCTGCTGGTCGCCGCCTCCCCGCAACTGCTGGGGCGGCGAAGCGGAATGGCGCTGATCCGGGCAGCCGGCCTCGGCTACGCGATGCCCGGTACGGTGCTGGCGGTGGGGCTTCTCGCACCGCTCGCCCTGCTCGACACGGGGCTGAGCAATCTTGCCGACACCGGACTCGGCTGGGTTCCGGCCGTCGGCCTCGGCACGGGCGCGGCGCTCGTCATCGCCTACACGCTGCGCTTCCTCACCATCTCGGTCGGCGCGACGGAAGCGGGTCTCGCCCGCATCCCCTCGACCCTTCCCGACGCGGCGCGGATGCTGGGGCGCGGGCGTTTCGGCACCTTGCTCGCGGTGCAACTGCCGCTGGCATGGCCCGCCGTCCTGAGCGGGGCGCTGCTCGCCTTCGTGGATATGGCGAAGGAGCTGCCGGTGACGTTGCTTCTGCGCCCGCTCAATGTCGAGACCCTGAGCACGCACCTCTATGGCGAGGCCGCCCGCGGCACCTATGAGGACGGTGCCGCGAGCGCGCTGCTGATCGTCATGACGGGACTGGTCCCCGTCGCGTTGCTGCTGCGCCTCGACCGGGATGCCGGGCTGCGGCAGCGCCGATCGGAGGCCTGAAGCAGTTTCCGTCTGCTTCGAGCGGGAAGCGTCTCGTTCAGCCCGCGCGGCGCTTGAAGCAGGCCCCGTTGCGCTGGTGCGACGGGATCCCGCCGAGGCCCCAATCCGCTGTTCCGAAGAGAGTGCCCGAAGCGATCAGACGGATCGGGTGTGCCCCGTCCTTACATGCCGCCGAGCAGGACGTTCATCGATCCGACGACGGTCATCACGAGGCCACAGGCGAACACGGCAATCATGGCGTAGGACACGGGCTTAAGCTGCATGCGCAGTCAACTCCTTGCGATCATTGATGGCCTCCGGACGGGCCGATCCCACGGCGTGGCGGGATGGCCGGGAGACGGTGAGAGGCAGGAAAGAGGCCAGAATGGCCCGGCACCTCCATCAACGATGGAAACACCGGACCATTCCATCATGAGAGATGAAGATTGGGTCGAAACGAAGAAGATCGACTTTAATCGCGAGGATGTGAGGCTAACGCCGGTCAATCTATCGATAAACTTCCGAAAAATCTCGGGATTTGCACGATATTACGACCGCCTCGCGCCCCATTTCATTTATGGTTGCTTCAGCAGCGCGGGCCGCCGGCCGTCTGGCCATACTGCTTGACCGGAAAGTTCTGCTGGTTCGCGTTGCCCTCAGCCGCCGAACTCATCGGGCAGCCCGTGTGCTTCGGGCTGTCATGGACACCGAGCGAGCCTGTGGTCTCCACCTCGTAGGGCGCGTTCCGCCGGTAATCATAATCAAAAGCCATCGCGGATGAGACCGAAGCAGAAATGCCGACGATGATGGCAGCAGCAAGGGTGCAAATACGCGTATTCATTGTATGTGGACTCTCTGTCTTGCGGACGATCCGTCAGGAAAAGTATGCTTCTCCTTTGGTGGTACTGATATAGTCGCTCATTCTTGGGCGTGACGTGCCGAGCCACACTCACCGTCGGGGATTAAATTCGAGGCTCGACTTGGCTCTCATCTTTATCATCGGGAAGCTGTTGAGACGCCGCGGGAAACGGCCTGCTACAAGCCGCAGGCGCCGCGCCACCGGGCAAGGGCCCGGTCTCGGTTCGTGACGACCTCGCTCTCGGTGATCGCGGCGCGGTTCAGCGCCGGTTCGGCAGGCGCGCGTCGGCTCCCGCCGGGCCGGGCAGCGCCCTGCGCTCAAGCCCCTTGTGCAGGTGGACCATCAACGCGACGCCGAAGAGCGGCGTGACAAGGTTGACGATCGGCACGATCATCAGGCCGGCGAGCAGGCATCCGGCTGCGATCACCGTGAATCCGTAATGCTCGCGCATCGCCCGCGCCTCCGACAGCGGCCGGAATCGGCCGGCGGCGAGTTCGAAATACTCGCGTCCGAGCAGGTAGGCGTTGGCGCCGAAGAAGGCGAACAGATTCACCCCCGGCACGAAGACGAGGATCAGCGCGACGAGGTTCACGAGCAGAGCCAGGCCGGCGAAACGCAGGGCCGAGCCGAGCGCCTGCCCCCAGGGCAGCGCGCGCCCCGGCGCGTCCGCGGGAAAGTCGCTTTGTTCCACGACCTCGGCGACGTCGTCGAGGAAGAAGCCGGCCACGAGGATCGACACCGCCGGCATGATGTAGGCCAAAGCCACGAACAACCCGGCGCCGGCCAGGAAGAAGGCAAGCGTGTCGAAGAGCGGATAGTCGGCCGAGATGTGGTGGCTCGCCTGGAACGCCTGGATCAGGCGCGTCAGTCCGAACCAGACGACCACCAGCAGCCCGACCGTGAGCGCCAGCGACTTGAAGAGGATGCCGCGCAGGGCGGGCGAGAATACCTGCCGCAGGGCTGCGGCGGCGGCCTTCATGAGCATCGCGCCCTTCAGTCCTTTTCGATGATCTGCACCCGCCCGGGCCGGGTTTTCGCCGCCCTGCTCCCGCCGCGCAAGTGTCGCTTCCGAGAGAATGCTGACGAAGCCGGGCTCTTGAGAGCGATTGACGCGTTGCTTCGGGAACGAGATCCGCCGGAGCCCCCGCATGGCACGCCCGTCCCTCCTCCGTCTCCTTCCCCTCGCCGCCCTGCTCGCCGCCACACCCGCCACGGCCCACGAGGTCGGCGCCTGGGCCGGCGCCAGTTCCGCCCCCGCGGAGCGTTCCGAGGTCGCGGTCGCGGCGCTCGACGGCAAGGCCTACGTCATCGGCGACTACAACGGTGCGACCGAACTGCTGATCTACGATCTCGCGGCGGACAAGTGGAGCAAGGGCGCGCCCTTCCCCTACCCCGTCCACCACACCATGGCGGCGGAGATGGGCGGGCGGATCTATGTGTTCGGCGGCTACGTGAATGGCTGGGAGGCGAGCGACAAGGTCTGGGCCTACGACCCGGCGAAGAACGACTGGGAGCCCCGTGCGGCGATGCCGACCCCGCGCGCGGCGGGTGGGGCGGCGTCACTCGGGGACAGGATCCCCGTGGTCGGCGGCAGCGGATCGGGGCGCGGCAACGTGCCCAGCCACGAAATCTACGATCCGGCCGCCGATCG
>JAGTAM010000497.1 GCA_023422485.1 Pseudomonadota bacterium
CCCCCGCCGCGGCCGCGGAGACGGCGCCGCGCAGACCTTCGTCGAGGGCGTTGGCCAGTGTGTAGATGTGGGCGACGCATCGGTTGAAGCGCAGGCGCTCGATATCCTCGCCGACTGCGGCGAGCGCCTTGTGCGCGGACTTGCGTAGCGCAGCGTCACCGGGGCCGCCGGGCCCGCTCGCCGCGGCCGCGCCGTGGACGAGGCGCCAGACGCGCTGGACGAAGCGGGCGGCGCCCTGCACCCCCTCCTCGGTCCAGATCACGTCGCGCTCAGGGGGAGAGTCGGAGAGCATGAACCAGCGGGCGGTGTCGGCGCCGTAGCTGGCGATGATGTCGTCGGGATCGACGACGTTCTTCTTCGACTTCGACATCTTCTCCGTCGGGCCGACCTCGATCGGCGCGCCGGTTTTCACGTGAAAAGCCTTGCGTTCTCCACCCTCGCTCTCGAAGCGGATCTCGGCCGGCGGCACCCAGGCGCCGGAGGGATCCTTGTAGGTCTCGTGGACCACCATGCCCTGCGTGAACAGGCCGGCCAAGGGCTCCGACACGCCCGCCCAGTCGGTCTCCCGCATCGCCCGCATGAAGAAGCGCGAATAGAGCAGGTGCAGGATCGCGTGCTCGACGCCGCCGATATACTGATCGACGGGGAGCCAGTGATCGACGGTCTTACGATCCGTCGGGGCGTCCGCCAGCCACGGCGCGGTGAAGCGGGCGTAGTACCAGGACGAATCGACGAAGGTGTCCATGGTGTCGGTCTCGCGCCGGGCCGCCTGTCCGCAGCGCGGGCACGGCACCTGCCGCCACGCATGGTCCCGCTCCAGCGGATTGCCGGGCTGGTCGAACGAGACCTCGTCCGGCAGCTTCACCGGCAGATCTTCGACCGGCACGGGCACCGGGCCGCAGGCCTCGCAGTGGATGATCGGGATCGGGCATCCCCAGTAGCGCTGGCGCGAGACACCCCAATCGCGCAGGCGGAACTGCACCTTACGGCGCCCGACCGGGGCGCCATTCAGCGTCTCGCCCTCCAGGCGGTCGGCGACGGTCCTGAAGGCCTCGTCGGTGGTCATGCCGTCGAGGAAGCGCGAATGGATCATCCGCCCGTCGCCGTCATAGGCGGTGTCGGTGATGACGAAGGTTTCCGGGTCCTGCCCTTCGGGGCAGACCACCGGCGTGTTGCCGAGCCCGTACTTGTTGGAAAAGTCGAGGTCGCGCTGGTCGTGGGCCGGGCAGCCGAACACGGCGCCGGTGCCGTACTCCATCAGCACGAAGTTCGCGACGTAGACCGGCAGTTCCCAGGAGGGATCGAGGGGGTGGCGCACGGTGAGTCCGGTATCGAATCCGAGCTTCTCCGCAGTGTCGATCGCCTCCTGCGCCGTGCCGATGCGGCGGCACTCCTCGGCGAAGGCCTGCAACTCGGCGGCCCTCGGGCCGGATTCGGCCAGCGCCCTGGCGTGCGGATGATCGACGGAGATCGCCAGGAACCGGGCGCCGAACAGCGTGTCCGGCCGGGTGGTGTAGACGGTCAGCTCGTCCGTGCCAGCGAACGGCCGGGCGAGGGCGAAGCGCACCTCCAACCCTTCCGAGCGGCCGATCCAATTGCGCTGCATCAGCCGGACCTTTTCCGGCCAGCGCTCCAGCCCGTCGAGGGCGTCGTGCAGATCCTGCGCGAAATCGGTGATCTTGAAGAACCATTGGGTCAGCTCGCGCTGTTCCACCAGCGCGCCTGAGCGCCAGCCGCGCCCGTCGATGACCTGCTCGTTGGCGAGCACGGTGTGATCGACCGGGTCCCAGTTCACCTTCGCCGTGCGGCGGGTGACGAGCCCCTTGGCGAGGAAGTCGAGGAACATCCGCTGCTGGTGCTTGTAGTAGTCGGGGTCGCAGGTTGCGATCTCCCGGCTCCAGTCGAGCGACAGGCCCATGCTCTGAAGCTGCCCGCGCATGGTCGCGATGTTGGCGTAGGTCCAGTCCCGCGGGTTGACCTTGCGCTCCATGGCCGCGTTCTCGGCCGGCAGGCCGAAGGCGTCCCAGCCCATCGGGTGCAGCACGTTGTGGCCCTTGGCGCGCTTGTAGCGGGCCACGACGTCGCCCATGGCGTAGTTGCGCACGTGGCCGATATGGATGCGTCCCGAGGGATAGGGGAACATCTCCAGCACGTAGTATTTCGGGCGTGGATCGTCGTTCTTGGTCTCGAACAGCTTGGCCGCGTCCCAGGCCTGCTGCCAGCGCGGCTCCGCGTCCTTCGCGTTGTAGCGCTCTTGGTGGCGCTCTTGCCCGGTCGGGGAGGCCTGTGCGGGATCGGTCATCGTGGGCGCCAGGATCAGCGAGAAAGAGGTGAGCCGCACGCGAGGCTGTCGCGGCGGCCGGAACCCGGCACCTAGCATATCCGCACCGCGAAGGGTCAACGATGAGGGCGGTTCAGGTCTGCTGGTAGACCGCCACCACCCGCTCGAAACGGCGGTCGGCGAGATCGGAGGCGCGGATCAGGAAGTACACGGTGCCCTCCCCGTTCTCCTGCAGGAAGTCGCCGACATCGATCTGGAGAAGAAGACGCCAGGAGCGGGCGCTCGCCTCGATCTCGGGCCGATGCGACTTCCATTGGTCCTGGCTGAGATGCTGCACGCCGAAACGGCTGACGACCTCCGCCTCGAAGCGTGGATCGCTCTGCTCCGGCAGCGGCGAGCCGAGAAGCTGGTTGCGCCGGCCCGCATTGGCGGCGCCGTGATAACTGTCGAACGCCCTTGAGAAGAGATCCTGATAGGCGTCGCGAAAGCTCTCCTCACCGTCGCTGCGCAGTGCCAGCGCCGCCTTCAGGGTCGGCCGCGTCTCCATCTCCAGGCTTTCGATCGCCGGGGGACGCAGGGTGGCATGCAGGTTCATCGGCCGGGCCGGACCGCCATAGGGTGTCCCGGAATCGGGCTTCGGCGGGGGTAGCTTGAATTCCCGGTTGACCTTGGCGACCTCCGCCCGGTGGTCCTCGTCCGCCGCCGCGAGGTCGGGCGGTGGGACTTGAGCGGTCAGCCCCTCGCGTGGGCTCTCGTCCCAGATCACGCGGGCGGATTCGGTGCCGTTGTCCCAGGGGCCGGCGGAGAGGTCGTAGAAGAAGAGGAGCCGCCCATGCCCCGGCAGGGCGTTGGCGAGAGCGCCCTGCCCTCTTGTCCGCTCTTTCGCCTCGCCAAGATCGACCTGCGCGAAGAAGGCGTAGGGCAACTCCTTGCGGAAGTGCCGCCGCATCTCCTCTCCGGCCTCCGCGTTGCCGCGCTTGGCGATCGCCTCGATATCTGCAGGCTTGGCTCGACGCGGCCATGCGAGACCCGGCGGGAGATCGGGCGTCCCACCGATCCGCGTGGCGCCGAGGCTGACTTTCCCCTTCGGATGGGGCCGGAACACCAATGTCGGCACCAGCGCCTCGGCGACGATCGCGACCTGCGGGCGCGTCAACTGTTGCGCGAGCTGGGCCTGGGCGTCGGCGGGCGTATCGAACATTGGCCCGGGCTTCTCCGTTTGTCTCGGGAGAGGTCAGCATATCGCGGGCGGGGGTGATGGAAAGGCACCGCCGCCCTTGAAGTCGCGGCGGTGCCGCCGCAAGGAGGGCCCATGATCGACCAGGCCACCGACCAGCGCCCCGCCCCGGGCCAGCCCGCCGATATCGCGCGCCTCGACACCAAGCCGCCGGTCGGCGAGGCCGATGTCGCCGCGGGTCTCGCGGAGGTGCGCGCGAGCATCCGCCGGGCGGCCGAAGACAACGAGCGCGATCCGGACAGCGTCCACCTCGTCGCCGTCTCGAAAACGGTGCCGGAAGAGGGCATCCTGTCCGCACTCGAGGCGGGCCAGCGGCTTTTCGGCGAGAACTACGTGCAGGAATCGCGGGCCAAGTGGCCGGGCCTGCGCAAGCGCTATCCGGATGTCGAACTGCACCTCGTCGGCCCGCTGCAATCGAACAAGGCCCGCGAAGCGGTCGAGCTGTTCGACGTGATCCACTCTCTCGACCGGCTCTCCCTCGCCGCAGCGCTCGCCAAGGAGATCGAGCGGAGCGGCCGGGCGCCCAAGCTCCTGATTCAGGTCAATACCGGCGACGAGGCGCAGAAGGCGGGCGTCGCCCCCGATCAGGTCGATGTCCTGCTCTCGGAATGCCGCGAGACCCACGGCCTCGCGATCCATGGCCTGATGTGCATCCCGCCGGCCGAGGACCCGCCCTCCCCCCACTTCGCCCTGCTCGCCCGCCTCGCCGAGCGCCACGGCCTGCCGATCCTGTCGATGGGCATGAGTGCGGACTTTCCGGCGGCGATCCAGATGGGCGCGACCCATGTCCGCGTCGGCACCGCCATCTTCGGGCAGCGGGCGAAGCGAGGCTGAAGGCCTGCCGTCCGCTGAGCCGGTCAACCGCCCGTCATTGCCCGATCTTCATCCGCGTCCTCGGTCCGAGGCGGCGGAGCAGGCGCAGCAGATCAGTGGGTTTCAGGGCGACGCAGCCCTCCGTCGGGCGGTAGCCGCTTCGAGCGATGTGCAGAAAGATCGCCGATCCCCGGCCCGGCCGGATCGGCCCACGGTTGTAGTCGAGATCGATCACAAGATCGTAGAGGCCATCGTCGCGCCAGAGCCGTTCGGCGCTGGCCGCATCGCTGGGGAACCGGATCGGCCGGTTGTAGCGACGGTCCTGGGGCGCATCGCACCAGCCGTCTTCGCGCCGCGTCGCCCGGAGGGGAAGGGCGCTGATCGGCCGGACAGGGAAGCGGTCGGGCCGATAGAACCCGCCGCGCAGGCGGAACACGCCCCTCGGCGAGGCGCCGTCCCCCTCCCGCTTGCGGCTCGTGATGCCGGAGCGCCCAAGGGCACAGGGGATGACGGCCCCGCCCGCGAGCAGCGTGCCGCGCGTCGCGTCACCCGGCAGAAGGCGCACCCGCAACAGGGCGAGGGAGCCGGACTTCCCCTGCCCTGCAGCCTTGCCGCCGTTCCGCTTCGCAACCTGAGGGCGTGGCATTGCCGGTTCGTCCCAACCTGTCCCGAATGTCGTCGGGTCCGACGTCATGTCGCGGCAGAGAGCGGTGGAACATGGCGAAAATTCTGCATAAGCGCGCAATCCGGATTTCCCGGCGCGTAAAACGAACTAGGTTTGTCGCGAAGGGGGACCGTTCGGGTTCCGTTTGCGGCCAGCCAGCGGGCAATATGCCTTTTCGAATGGGTGCGCCGTCATGAAATCGTCTTGGCTGCCTGCCTGATCGTTCCGCGAAGTCCAGGTGGCCGGAAAGCTTGTCGAGAGCCGCTGCGTCGATGTCCAACCCCTATTGCCTCCTCGTCTGCGACGACGACGACGCCCTGCGTGAGGCATTGACGGAGCAACTCGACGCCTACGA
>JAGTAM010000607.1 GCA_023422485.1 Pseudomonadota bacterium
ACCGATTTCCGCTGATCGACGCGGGCGGTCAGGCGACCGCGGCCTGCGCGTCGGGCAGACGCGGTCGCGGCCGGTCCGCTTGGCCTCGTAGAGCGCGCGGTCGGCCCGCTCGATCACGTCGCGGGCCGCCTCGCCTGGCCGGACCTGCGCGACGCCGGCCGAGAGCGTCACCTGAGCCACGACGTCGCCGGAGCCGCGCTTGACCAACCGCTGGGCGCGCAGCCGGCCGCAGATCTCCTGCGCGAGGGCGACGGCGGCCCCGATGCCGGCCTCGCCCAGCACGATCGCGAACTCCTCGCCGCCGTAGCGCGCGGCGAGGTCGCGATCGGTCGTCTTCTCGTTAAGGAGACGCCCGACCAGCCGCAGCACCTGATCACCGAAGCGGTGGCCATGCCGGTCGTTGAGACCCTTGAAGTGGTCGATATCGAGCAGGAGCAGGGAGAACGTGCTGCCGGCGTCGGACCGGGTCCGGGCGATCGAATCGCGCAGGAAGCGGTCGAAGGCCTTGCGATTGGCCAGCCCCGTCAGGGCATCGGTGGCCGCCGCGCGCCGCGTCTCGACGAGGTCCTGGTGCAGTTTGGCGATGTGTCCGGCGGAGGCCGAGAGCTGCTCTTCGAGCAGCCGGTTGCGGCTCTGGGCCACCTCGGTCTCGCTGATCAGGGCGACGAGCGCCGTCATGAGTTCGTCGGCCGTCGGTCGGGCCGTGAGGCGGCCGGACCAGTGGGCCAGCACGTCGCCGTATCCGGCCATCGCCTTCGAGCTGCCCGCGACGCGCTCCGCCAGCGCACCCGCCACCGCGGCCAGTTGGCCGACCCCGTCGAGCATGCGCGCCTCGGTCGAGGTTCCGGCGATGCAGGCGTCGTAGAGCGTGTTCGCCTCCTCCTCCGTCAGCGCGCCGCCGGGCGCGAGACAGGGGGCGAGACGTTCCGCGAGCGGCGAGTTGGCGCCGCTGAAGAAGGTGTGCAGCAGTTCGTAGTTCCGAGGGGAGGGCGTCAGCCCTTGCCGGGCGAGGGCTTCCCAGGCGCTTCGAGCGGAGGCCCACGCCGGGTCGCGGCTGTCGTCCGCCCGCTGCTGCACCTGTCCCGACATCACCACCCAAACCCGCCCAACGACGCATCGATCAGGCGAATACACGTTTACTGTTAAATTTCAGTATTGCGACCAGGCGCTCGGATTTTCTTTCGGCAAGGACTTGCCGTGGGATCAGACTCGATTGAGGACCTCGAGCGGATCAGGCGACAGCCCGCTTCGTGACGAGAGCCCTGGCCTGGGGAGCGGGCAGCGGCCTGCCGAGCAGGAAGCCCTGTGCCTCGGTGCAGCCTTTGCGCCGGACCCGCGCGAGCTGCTCCTCCGTCTCCACGCCCTCGGCGGTGACGGTCATGCCCAGGCGCTCGCCCAGGCCGACCACGGCCCCTACCACCGCTGCCGCCTCCGGCTCGTCGATATCGCGGATGAAGGAGCGATCGATCTTGATCTTGTCGAAGGGAAACCGGCACAGGTAGCTCAGGGACGAGTAGCCGGTGCCGAAATCGTCGAGCGCGATCCGCACGCCCATACCGCGCAGGCGGCGCAGGCAGCCGATGACGGCGTCCGAGTTCTGCATCAGCACGCTCTCGGTGATCTCCAGTTCCAGCCGTCCCGCCGGCAGGCCGGACGCGGCCAGCGCCCGGACGACGCTCTGCTCCAATCCGGACTTGCGGAACTGCACCGCGGACACGTTGACGGCGACCCGCCACTCGCCGGGCCAGGCGGCCGCCTCACGGCAGGCCTCGTGCAGCGCCCAGGCGCCGAGCTGCGTGATGAGGCCGGTCTCCTCGGCGAGCGGAATGAATTCACCCGGCGAAACCGGACCATGCACCGGATGCTCCCAGCGCAGCAGCGCCTCGAAGCCCTTGGGGGCACCATCCGCGAGGCCGAAGATCGGCTGGTAATGCAGCGCGAATCCGCCGGAGCGGATCGACTCGCGCATATCGATCTCCAGCATGTTGCGGGTCGCGACGGCGAGATCCATGCCGCTCTCGTAGAACCGGACCGTGTTGCGCCCGGAATCCTTGGCCCGATAGAGGGCGATGTCGGCGTTCTTGAACAAGGTGTCGACGCCGTCGCCGTGCATCGGCCAGATGGCGACACCGATGCTGACCCCGACGGTGGTGGCGTGGCCGTCGAGATCGATCGACCGGCCGACGGCCTCGATCAGCCGCCGAGCGATCGCGGCGATGCGCCGGGGCTCGCCCCGCCCCGACAGGATGATGGCGAATTCGTCACCGCCGAGCCGGGCCACCACGTCGCCCTCGCGCAAGACCTCGCGCAGGCGCCGGGCGACGATGCAGAGCAGGGCATCGCCGGCGGGATGGCCGAAGGTGTCGTTGACCGCCTTGAAGCGGTCAAGGTCGCAGCACAGCACCGCCACCCGACCCTCGTTGCGCCGGGCCAGCGCGATCTCGCGGCTCAGCGTCTCTTGGAAGAGCCGGCGGTTGGGCAGGCCGGTGAGCGCGTCGTGACGCGCCATGTGCTCGACCAGCGCCTGGGCGCGCTTGCGCTCCGTGGCGTCAGCGACGGTGCCCTCGATCCAGACCGGATGCCCCTCGGCGTCGCGCACCACCCAGGCCGTCTCCGCGACCCAGATGCGCTCGCCGCCCGCGTGACGCCGAGCCTCGGAGACGAAGTCCTCGATGTGGCCTTCCTCGGTGAGACATCTCATGAAGTCCGCGTGCCGGCCCGGATCGACATACCAATCGTGGCTGAAATCCCCGAGCGGCCGCGTCGCGTCGCCGTAGCCGTGCAGGCGGGCGAGCGCCCGGTTGGCCTGCACGATGCCGCCGTCGAGTCTGGCGCGGTAGACGCCGATCACCGCGTTCTGGAACAGCGACTGGTAATCGGCCTCGGCCGAGCGCAGCGCCGCCTCGCTCTGCCGGCGCGCGGTGAGGTCGGTGTAAGTGCAGACCAGGCCGCCGGAGGCCATGGGCGCGAGCCGCGTCTCCAGGATCTTGCCGTTGGGGCGGGTCCCCTCGTAACTCTGGACCTCGAGCGGAAAGCCGCCCTGCTCCATCGCCTTCCGAGCCTCGGGGAACGCGCCGCCCTGCGCCAGGTGGTGCCGCACCGACGCGAAGGAGGCCCCCTCGTGCAGGACATCCTGAGATAGTTCGAGCAGGTCGTGGGCGCGCTGGTTGAGGACCTGGACCCGCTTGTCGGGACCGATCATCACGAGGCCCTGATCCATCGCCTCGAGGGTGGCACGCATCGCCTCGCCGGTCTCGCGCAGGCGCTGCTCGGAGAGAGACAGTTCGGTCACGTCGAGGCAGACGCCGAAGATCGAGACGAGCCGGCCCGCATCGTCGTGCTCTCCGACGCCGTGCACGGCCACCACCCGCACCGTGCCATCGGGGCGAACGAGGCGGGAGCGATGCTCGTAGCCCCCGCCCAGCGTCCGGCTGCGCCCGGCAAGTGCCTCTTCGATCGCCGTCCGGACCCGCGCGAGATCGTCCGGGTGATAGAAGCCGACATGCGTGTCGAGCGGCAGCATCGCGAGAGCGGCGTTGCGCCCGAAAATGCGGGCGATCCCGTCCGACCACGCGATGGTGCGGCTCGCGGCATCGATCCGCCAATGACCGAAGGCGGCGATGTGCTCGGCCATGGCATGGGCGGCCTCGATCGCCCGCAGCCGCGCCTCCCACTCGACGAGACGCAGCTCCGCATCCCGGCACTCGGCGACCTCGGCCTCGGCGGCACACCGGGCCTCGTCGAGCCGGAGATGGGCCTCGGCCACGAGCGCCAGTTCGCGCAGCGCCTGCAACCGTTCGGGACTGAGATCGCCCCGCGGCTCCCGGTCCATCAGGCAGAGCGTCCCGATGACACGGCCCGAGGTCGAGCCGATCGCCACTCCGGCATAGAAGCGGGCATGAGGATCGCTGATGACGAGCGGGCTTCGCACGAAACGCTCGTCACGGGTCAGATCCGGAACGACGAGAGACTGCCCTCGCTGCCGCCGGATCGTGTGGTTGCAGAAGGCGGCTTCGCGGTCGATGCCGTCATCCTCGATGCCGTAGCGGGCCCGGAACCGGAAGCGGTCCTCGTCCACCAGGGCGACCAACACCATCGGGACCGCGAAGATTTCGGCGGCGGAGCGGCACAGGAGATCGAGCTCACCCTCCAGTCCGGCCTCGGACAGCGCGTGCCGTTCGGGTGCCACGGCTCCGCGGTCGGTGGCCGACACCGGACGGGACGCTGTCATCGCTCAACTTCCCCGCAAGCGCCTGACCGAACCGCGACGCCGTTGCGGCCCGTGACATGCGGTGAAGGATCTCAGCTTGAGGTTAAGGACACCGCACGAAATGCACGGTTAGCGAGGGCATGCAAACCGCCGACAATGCAAAGCGAGCGATTTAGCGAGAGAAATCAAAGGGGGGCTGAGAATTCAATACGGGTTTGGAAAGGAATTTTTTGCGACGACCCAATCCGAGCGGACGCGATCAGCACCGTCTCGGGCGAATTGCCTCGCCGCCCATTCACGGATCGACAGACAACGCCCGGAGCGATGCGAACGATCTTGGCTCAAGTCGCCGCATCGGTCCGGTGGCAGCCTCGGCTCACTCGATACCGAGCTTATCCTTGAGAAGAGCGTTGACCGCGGCCGGATTGGCCTTGCCGCCCGTCGCCTTCATGGTCTGGCCGACGAACCAGCCGAGCAGGGTCGGCTTGGCCTTGGCCTGCTCCACCTTGTCGGGGTTGGCGGCGATGATCGCGTCCACCGCCGCCACGATGGCGCCGGTATCGGTGACCTGCTTCATTCCGCGGGCCTCGACGATCTCACGCGGATCGCCGCCCTCCGCCCAGACGATCTCGAACAGATCCTTGGCGATCTTGCCCGAGATCACGCCCTCGCCGATCAGATCGATGATGCCGCCGAGCTGCTCGGCCGAGACCGGCGTATCCTCGATGGTGCGGCCTTCCTTGTTGAGGCGGCCGAACAGCTCGTTGATGACCCAGTTCGCGGCGGCCTTGCCGTCGCGGCCGCGCGCCACCGCCTCGAAGTAGTCGGCCGAGGCCCGCTCGGCGACGAGCACGCCGGCATCGTAGGCACTGAGCCCGAAATCCTTGATGAAGCGCGCCTTCTTGGCGTCCGGCAGTTCCGGCAGGCCGGCAGCCAGCGCATCGACATAAGCCTGGTCGAATTCGAGCGGCAGCAGGTCGGGATCGGGGAAGTAGCGGTAGTCGTGCGCCTCCTCTTTCGAGCGCATCGAGCGGGTCTCGCCCTTGCCCGGATCGTAGAGACGGGTTTCCTGATCGATCTTGCCGCCATCCTCCAGGATCGCGATCTGCCGACGCGCCTCGGTCTCGATCGCTTGGCCGATGAAGCGGATCGAGTTGACGTTCTTGATCTCGCAGCGTGTGCCGAGCGGCTCGCCGGGGCGGCGCACCGAGACGTTCACGTCGGCGCGAAGGTTGCCCTTCTCCATGTCGCCGTCGCAGGTGCCGAGGTAGCGCAGGATCGTGCGCAGCTTGGTCACGTAGGCCTTGGCCTCTTCCGACGAGCGGAGATCCGGCCGCGAGACGATCTCCATCAGAGCCACGCCGGAGCGGTTGAGATCGACGAAGCTCTTGGTCGGGTCCTGATCGTGCAGGGATTTGCCGGCATCCTGCTCCAGGTGCAGCCGCTCGATGCCGACCGTGATCGTTTCGCCCTCGGGCAGATCGACCAGCACCTCGCCCTCGCCGACGATCGGGTCCTTGTACTGCGAGATCTGGTAGCCCTGCGGCAGGTCCGGATAGAAGTAGTTCTTCCGGTCGAACACCGAGCGGTGATGGATCTTCGCCCTCAAACCGAGGCCGGTGCGCACGGCCTGGGCAACGCATTCCTCGTTGATGACGGGCAGCATGCCGGGCATGGCCGCATCGACCAGCGAGACGTGGTCGTTGGGCTCGCCGCCGAAGGCGGTCGAGGCGCCGGAAAACAACTTGGAGCGGCTCGTGACCTGGGCGTGGATCTCCATGCCGATCACGACCTCCCAGTCGTGCAGGCCGCCCTTGATGAGCTTCTTCGGATCGACGCGCTCGGTCATTCTCTTCGACTTCGGTGCCGGCGCCGCCGGATCGGCGCCTGTGTCAGGTGTGTAGGGAGCCCGTGCCGGACGGGTCAAGCGGGCGCAGCGGCCGACGGTCGCCACGCCGCCAGCGTCACCGCCGGCCCGTTCACGAAGTCCGGGGCGTCGGTGACGATCCGCGTCTCAGTCAGCCCGTGATGGGCGAGCACACGGATCAGGTCGGGCAGCTCGATCCAGCGGGTCTTGCCCTGGTTGCCGCCCCAGAAGGTGGCGAGCCCCCGGTCGCGATAGGTCAGCTCGTGCAGGGTGAGGCGCATTCCCTCGTGCTCGACGGCGCGCGGCACGTGCCGTTTCAGGCGAGGCTGTGATGCGTAGTAATGCGTCCAGAGGAAGAGCCGGTCGGAGCGGGCGGCGGCAAGCCGGATCAGTTCGAGCGGATCGAACATGTGGTAGAGGATGCCGCAGGCGAAGATCAGGTCGTAGCGCGGCCCCGGCGCGGCCAGATGCCGGCTGACGTCCCCGAGCAGGAAGGTCGAGCGAGAGAGCCCGGCGATATTCTTGACGATGAGCGACTTGAGGAAGGCTTCCGAGTTCGATTCCACCGCTGTGACGCTGTTGGCGCCAAGCGCTTCGAGTTGGCAGGTATGGGCGCCTTCGAGCGGCCCGAGTTCGAGGATGTCGTAGCCGTCGAAGCGTCCGTCGCGGCCAAGCACCTCCGCCGCCTGCCGCGGGCGCGGGTCGGCGCGGAAGCCCGGCAGGCCGCCGCCGACCGGCAGATCGGGAACGAGTTCGCTGAGATCGCTCGCCCAGCGCCCGTCGAACAGGTCGTAGGCGTTGCGGTGGCTGGGCGTGGAGGTGAGGAAGACCCGCTTCATGCCAGCCCTATAGCCGGCCGACGATCTCAAATCACCGGTACGCCGCGGCCCTTGGCCTGATCGTTCGGCTCGACGTGAATCACGACGACCGCGCCCTCGATCTCCGCCTCGATGACTTCCTCCAGCCGGTCGCAGATCGCATGGGACTGGAACACCGTCATCTCGCCCGGCACGACGAGGTGAAAGTCGATGAAGGTGGCGCTGCCGGCGTGGCGGGTGCGCACGTCGTGCGCCTCCAGCGCCCCCTCGCTATGGGCCGAGATCAGGCCGCGGATGCGGGTGACCATCTCGGGCGAGGCGGCCTGATCCATGAGGCCGTTGACCGAATCGCGCACCATGGTCCAGCCCGACCACAGGATGTTGAGGGCGACCAAACCCGCCACGATCGGATCCAGCACCAGGGTTCCGGTGGCGAGGACGAGCCCGAGGCCGACGAGCACGCCGCACGAGGTCACCACGTCGGCGAGGATGTGGCGGGCGTCGGCGATGAGGGCGGGCGAGCGCAGCTGCCGGCCGCGCCGGAACAGAAGCAGCGCCCAGACCGCGTTGATGACGGTGGCGACGGCGTTGACCGCGAGACCCAGCGCCGGAGCGTCGAGCGGCTTCGGGTCGAGGATGCCGAAATAGGCCTCGCGCAGGATGAGCAAGGCGGCGACGATGACGAGCGCCCCCTCGATCACCGCGGAGAAGTACTCGGCCTTGTGGTGGCCGTAGGGGTGGTCCTCGTCGGCCGGCTGCGCGGCGACGCGCACGGCCAGGAAGGCGCAGGCCGCGGCCACGACGTTGATGATGCTCTCCAGCGCATCGGAATAGAGCGCGAGGCTGCCGGTGAGCCAGTAGGCTGAAAATTTCAGCGCGGTGACGAGCACGCCGACGGCGGCGCTCGCCAGGGCGGCCTTCTCGGTTCCGGTCATGCGACTTCAGAGGCGGGGAGGGGACAGCCCCGCCCTTACGATCCGCGCCCCCGGAAGGCCACGGCAAAGGTTTTAGCTCGGGCTATCGTCGTCCGAGGCCGCCGCCTGCGCGGTCGCGGGGAGGCGACCGCGGGCGATCTCCCTCGCGCGGGATCGCTCGGCCTTCTCG
>JAGTAM010000005.1 GCA_023422485.1 Pseudomonadota bacterium
GGCCGAAGGCCAGCGCCCCGGAGAGCAGCAGCGTGGCCAGCGCCGCCCCGGCCCAGAGCGCGACGGCGCGCTCGGCCTGCGACCGGGCGGCGCCCGCATCCCGGGCCAGATCGGCGGTCAGCCGGTCCTCGATGGCCTTCAGCCCGTCGATGCGCTGGGTGGCCAGCCGGAACCAGCCCTTGGCGTCGGTGAAGGCGGGCGCCTGTCCGGGCGCCGTGTCGAGGGCGAGGGTGCGGATGCGGGCGACCTCGCGGGCGGCCTCCGCGCCATTGGCGGCATCCAGGACCGCGACATCCCCGGCCGGGCTCCCGGCCCGGAACAGTCCCTCGAAGGTCGCCTGATCCGCCGCGAGCCCGGCGAGGCGCCGCAGGCCGGCGAGATCCATCGTGCCTGCGGCGAAGACGGCGGAGGCCGCCGCCCGCTCCTGGCCAGCGAATTCCTTGAGCGAGAGGAAGGCCGAGAGAGCGGAGACCCGGGCGCCGAGGGCGGGGTCGGCGGCGACCTGCGCCACCTCGCGCACGGCGCCGAGCGCCTCGGCGATCACGCCCGAATAGAGGGCGAGATTGGCGGGCACGGAGGCTTCCAGCCGGTCGACCGCGCCGCGGTGCCGGTCGATCTCCGCGAACCGCGCGCGCAGGGCCGCCGTCCGGGCGGAACGGCCGCCGCCGGCGTCGAGTCCGGCGAGGAGGGTGGCCCGCGCGGTGTCGGTCAGCCGGCGCTGCGCGGCGAGTTCGGGGGCGAACTGAGCGCCCTTCGACCCGAGATAGAGGCTCGAGGCCCCGCGCTCCTTCTGCGCCTCGTGCACGAAGGCACCGATCCGGACCGACAGGCCGACCCCTTCCTCGGTCCGGGCCATGGCCCTGCCCTGCCCCGCCCGCTCCGCGACCGCCACCCCCGCCGCGGCACCGAAGGCAAGGCAGGGGATCAGCGCCACGGTGACGATACGGGCGCGCAGGGACGAGGGCAGCTTCATGACGTAACGATCCGGACGGTTTGCGCCGCACCGTGACCGGCGAACGTAAAGTAATGATTTCGCCCTACCTGCTTTGCTTAATTTTAGTGCGTTTGTGCTATGATTTCATCAATTCGGCAGCGCAAAAACCACCTATACGTCACGAATACGTTCCGAGATGTCGTGGCAGGCTATAGGCGCCTCATACCAAGCCCGGTCGATCCCTTCGGGATGGCGGGTTTGGCCGTCGCTCAAGCGCCGCGCGGGCTTGATGGTCCGCTCCCCGCTCTGATCAAGCGGAGACCGTATCATTCGACCTGTTGTTCGATCACGCCGCGCCAGCCTAGTCCGCGATAGGTCTCGTAGCCGGGCGTCTCGTGGAAGGCGACGAGGCGGTTCCGGTCGTCGCGGTAATGGCCCTGGGACCGTCCATCCGTGCGCAGGCGGTAGGTCTCGCTCAGCACCCCCTCGCCCCGGGAGCAGGCGATCACGCGGTTGCGGGCGTCGAGCAGCATCACGCGGGTCCGCTCCCGCTCGCCCGCGCCCAGCCGGACGCCCTGGACGATGGCGCGGGCCTGCGGCTGCCAGTCGAAATGGATGGCGAGGATGCCGAGCGGCGCCCCCTCCGGACGACCGCCGTCCCGCACGCTGGCGCAGTAGGTGGCGACTTGCGCCCCGCGCAGGCGCGGCTCGGTCCGCACGTCGACCGCCGTGAAGGCGTCGCCGCTGTGCAGGGCGCAGGCATCCCGGAACCACGCCTCGGCCTCGACCTGCGCCCCGACGACGCCGGGATAGGTATCGGGCCGGCCGCTGGCGATCACCCGGCCCTGCAGATCGCACAGCCAGAGATCGAGATAGACCGTGTAGGCCGAGAGGATCACGCCGAGCCGCTCGGCCGCATAGGCCGCGGCCTCCGGTGCGGGATGCTGTGCGCAAGCGACCAGGGCGGCGTCGGTCGCCCACCAGCGCACGTCGCAGGTGCGCTCGTAGAGATTGCGGTCGATCAACTCGACGGCGTTCAGTGCGAGGTCCACGCAACGGGTGGCGCGGGCCTCGCCTGCCAGCCGCGCGACGGCCCCGGTGAGGTCGTCCACGCCGGTTCTGAGGCCGAGCCCGAGCGCGGCGGCCAGCGTCTCGACCTCGCCCGAGACGGTCCGGACTTCCTGCGCGACGACCGAGAAGCCCGCCCCCTTCTCGCCCGCATGGGCCGCCTCGATGAGCGCGTTCAGGGCCAGCAGCTTCATGCGGCTCGCAATCGACTGAATGGCACCGAGATTCGATGAGGCCTCGTTCTTCAGGGCGCGCGCGGACGCACCAACCACCTCGGCAAGGGATAAGTCGTTCATGCAACCCCCGGAAGCACTCTACGGCCGTGCTTCTTAGCATTGATCAGACTGTGCTGAGGTTTAGCGATATTATTCTTAAATTACTTCTAAAATACCTTTCATGTTGCTTGGCTATTATTTTGGCGGTTGGCGTGTTTTTGAGCGATTCCATCGGGTTTAGGCTTGGGCCGAGAGACATTGGCCCGCGATAGGCGCACGGCGGACCGGATTGAGGCGATCGACCGGCCGGATTTCCTGGCCGATCCGCAGGCCACCGCGATCGACGGCACGATGCGGGCCGACGGCAGGGCGAATCCGAAGGTCTCGACCCCGGAGGCCGTGCGGACGCGCGATGCCGGAACCCCGGATAGGAGGGCTGGGGCCGAATCCGGCTCGGCTCAGGCCGGAGGCCCGGCCAGCCGGTCTCTGCCATCGCGGACCGTGTCCGATCCGCCTTCCCCGCCGCGCAGAGCAGGTCGGCGTTGCCGTCGTACCCGTTCCGTTCTAGTGGTTTCGGGCCGCTGGGAACCCATCTCCGTCCCCGGATACTGTTTTCCCGCGCGGCACGCCCGTTGCCGTCCGAACGATCGAGGGGGCGCCGCATCCGGGCGGCCCGGATCCGCCGCAGAGAATTCTTCGCCCATGGCCACAGCCAAAGCCCGCAAAGCCGAGACCACGGCCAAGGATGCCAAGATCAAGGATGCCAAGATCAAGGCCCCCACGAATAAGGTGAGAAGCCAGGACACGGCCGAGGCGAGGACCGATGCGCGGCTGGCCGCCCTGTTCGACGCGGCCGGCGAAGAGCGCGCGCGCGACACCCGCGTCATCTCGGTGCGCGGCGCCCGCGAGCACAATCTCAAGAACGTCGATCTGACGATCCCCCGCGACAAGTTCGTGGTGTTCACCGGCCTGTCGGGCTCAGGGAAATCGTCGCTGGCCTTCGACACGATCTACGCCGAAGGGCAGCGCCGCTACGTCGAATCGCTCTCGGCCTATGCCCGCCAGTTCCTGGAGATGATGTCGAAGCCCGATGTCGATCAGATCGACGGGCTCTCGCCGGCGATCTCGATCGAGCAGAAGACGACCTCGAAGAACCCGCGCTCCACCGTCGGCACGGTGACCGAGATCTACGACTACTTGCGCCTGCTCTGGGCGCGCGTCGGCATCCCCTACTCCCCGGCCACCGGCGAGCCGATCGAGAGCCAGACCGTCTCTCAGATGGTCGACCGGGTGCTGGAACTGCCGGAGAAGACCCGGCTCTACCTGCTCGCGCCCGTGGTGCGCGGCCGCAAGGGCGAGTACCGCAAGGAAATCGCGGAGTTCCAGAAGAAGGGCTTCCAGCGCCTTCGCATCGACGGCGAGTACTATCCGATCGACGACGTGCCGAAGCTCGACAAGAAGCTCAAGCACGACATCGACGTGGTGGTGGACCGCATCGTCGTGCGCGACGACATCGCCGCGCGGCTGGCCGATTCCTTCGAGACCGCCCTCGATCTCGCCGACGGCATCGCCGACATCGAGTTCGCCGACGTGGCCGAGGGCGAGCAGCCTCAAAAGATCACGTTCTCGTCGCGCTTCGCCTGTCCCGTCTCCGGCTTCACCATCCCCGAGATCGAGCCGCGGCTGTTCTCGTTCAACAACCCGTTCGGCGCCTGCCCGACCTGCGGCGGCATCGGCCACGAGATGCGGATCGACCCCGAACTGGTGATCTCGGACGCGAGCCTCACGCTCAAGCGCGGGGCTGTCGCGCCGTGGGCCAAATCGACCTCGCCCTATTACGACCAGACGCTTGATGCCCTGGCCAAGCATTTCGGCTTCAAGACCACGGTCGCATGGTCGGCGCTGCCGGAGCAGGCGCGTGAGGTGATCCTGTTCGGCACGGGCAAGGAAGCGGTGCGCTTCGACTACAACGACGGCCTGCGCTCCTACTCGGTCAACAAGCCGTTCGAGGGCGTGATCCCGAACCTGGAGCGGCGCTACAAGGAGACCGAGAGCGACGCGAGCCGGGAAGAAATCGGCCGCTTCATGAGCGCCACGCCCTGCGCCGCCTGCGACGGCAAGCGGCTCAAGCCGGAGGCGCTCGCGGTCAAGATCGACCGGCAGGACATCGGCCAGGTCACCGCCCTCTCCGTCCGCGAGGCCCATCGCTGGTTCTCGGAGATCTCGGAGAAGCTCACCGACAAGCAGAACGAGATCGCGGTCCGCATCCTCAAGGACATCCGCGACCGCCTGACCTTCCTCGTCGATGTCGGCCTCGAATACCTGACGCTCGCTCGCGGCTCGGGCTCGCTCTCGGGCGGCGAGAGCCAGCGCATCCGGCTCGCCTCGCAGATCGGCTCGGGGCTCACCGGCGTGCTCTACGTCCTCGACGAGCCCTCGATCGGCCTGCACCAGCGCGACAACGAGCGCCTGCTCGGCACCCTCAAGCGCCTGCGCGATCTCGGCAATTCGGT
>JAGTAM010000008.1 GCA_023422485.1 Pseudomonadota bacterium
CGCCGGATCAGGTCGCGCAGGCCCGCTTCCGTGGCGGCGGTGTCGGCCCGGCGCAGGCTGCGGCGGGCGGCGGTGCGGCTGGCGAGGAGCGCCCGAGCCAATCCGACGGCGGCGAGCAGCAGGGCGATCACCGGCACGAGACGCGGGGCGGCGAGTTCCGCCATCACCAGGGCGAGCAGGATCGCGGCGAGCGTCAGGCCGGGCACGACGATGCCGACCGCCGCGAGCGGTCCCATCCGCGCGAGCGCTTGGCCGACGAGGCCGGGCAGCGCCCGCAGATCCTCGCGGGCGCCTGGCGGCGAGGTGAGGATCGCCTCGGTGGCCCGCGCCCGCAGCCGCGCCGTGGCCCGCGCCTGGACGGAGAAGCAGAGATAGGCGACCGCCGCGCCGAGGACGGCCAGAAGGAGGGCCGCGGCGGCAAGCGAACTCAGCGCGATCAGCGGAAGCTCGGCCGGCGACAGGCTCCAGCCCTGGAACAGGATCGGCGCCTCGCTGTCGTGATGGCCCGGAAGCGGCAGGGCGATCCGCAGGAAGGGCAGGACGTCCGGGCTGCTGCGGGTGAGCACCGCGATGAGGTCACGCAGGCACAGCAGTACGAACAGCGCCAGCGGTCCGCCCAAGCCCACAGCCAGCCCGAGCGCCGCCGCGTGCCGGCGCGGCGACGAGGCGAAGGCGAACCGGACGGGGTTACGCTCCATCGGCATTCCAGGCACCGGGCCGAGGCGGGCCGGGCGGGTGGGCGGGAGAGGGAAGCGGCATCGGGCGGAGGCTACCGGTGACGTGGGCTTTGGCGTCGTAAAAGGCTGATCCGGCGGGCAGGCGCGTGAGGAGGCCCGTCATGGAGCGCCCTCTTCGCACGGAAACCCCGCGGTGCAATCCCGGCCGGCCCGCATGTCGCATTGCAATCCCGCGCGCGCGTTGCTCTTTGGTGCGGGAGAGCACATGGCGGGCGGGGCGTTCCTGCGTCTTCCGCGCGGACGGCCTGCCTTTCGCCCAGTTCCCAGCCATTCCGTTCGGCGGGGCCACCCCTCCCCTCTCACCGGACGATGCCGGATGCCCGTGCGAGACATCCCAGCGCCTGCTTTTTCCTTGCGGCTCCGCAGCCGTCCGCGCCCGACGGCTGGTCGTTGAGCCGATGAGCGAGTCCGTGCATCAGCCTGTCTCCGAGCCGGCTTCCCTCTACGGAATGCCGGTGATCGGGGCCGGCGAGACGGTCGCCTCGATCGGGGCCGCACTGACGGGGGCCGTGCTCGTGCCCGGCGGCCGCCGCTGGTGGCTTGCCGTCGCCGGCATGGTCGCCCTGATCCTTCTCTGGGCTGGCCTGCGCCCGGCCGTGCCAGCCGCGCTGGCCGCGGCCGGAGTCGGGTGGTGGATCGGGCTCTCCGCGGGGTGTCTGCTGATCTCGGGGCTGCTGCTGCTCGCGGACGTTGCGTGGCGCTGCGGGATCGGCCGGCTGGCGCAGACGGCCGCCCTGCTCTGCGCCGGTCTCGCCGCCCTCCACCCGGCAACGCTCCACGCGGTGAGTCTGACGGCCCTGCTCGTGGCGGCGGGCGGTCTCTGGGCGGCGGCGCTCCTGCCGGATCTGGCGGTTCTGCGCGACCGCCTCGCCGCGGAGCCGGATCGCCGCCGCTCCCGCCTCTACCGCGCGCTCGCGGCCGGCTGGTGCGGCTCGGTGCGGCAATGGCTCGCCTGGGAACGGGCCTGCCGGGGGCTCGCCCTGCTCGCCATCCTCGCGGCGGTGGCGGTGCTGATCGACCTTGCGCTGGCCGCGGCCTTTCGCACCGATCGCCACGACACCCTGCTTCCGGTGGCCCTGCTGGTCGAGGCGGTGCTCTCCGGCGCGGGACTGATCGCGGCGCTCGTGGTGGCCCTGCGGCGCAGCCTCGGGCTCGACGGCCTCGTCACCGAACGGCATCTCGACATCCTGGGCCGGCTGATCCTCGCCTTCGGACTCGCGGCCCTCTATTGCCACGTCACCGAGAACGTCACCGCGCTCCTCTACGGCGACGCGGCCGAGCGGGCACGCCTGACCCGCCGGATCCTCGGCGACGAGGCTCCCGCCTTCTGGACGCTCATGCTCGCCGGCCTTCTTCCCACGCAATTGTTCTGGATCGCACCCGTCCGGCGCAGCGCCGTCGCCCTCGGCTCGCTCGGCGGCCTTGTCGCCGCCGGCCTCGGCGCCGATCATGTCCTCGCCGCGCGGGCCGGAACGGCGGGAACGGATCTTGCGGGTCTCGCCACTGCCGCCGCCGCCGCGATCGGGTCCGCCGGGCTGTTCGTCCTCGGTCTGCTCGTGCTGTTCCGCCTCGTGCCTCCGGTCTCGATCGTCGAGACGCGGCAACTCGCCCTTGCCCACAACCCGCACGCGGCGCTCCGGGCACCGGAGGCGGGGCTCGAATTCGGTCGCGACGTTTCGCCGGATCAGGGGCTTCAGCCGGGCCTTCTTGCGGTCTTCGCCGCCGAGGCCGAGCTGGCCGAGGGGGTGCGGGGCCTTTCGGGGCCCGACACGCCGGCGCGGCTCGACGCTTACGGTCCCGTGCCGATGCCTGAGGCCGCGGCCGCCCTGCACGCCCGTGGGGCGCGGCTGAACCGCTTCGCGCTGGGCGGGGCCTTCCTCGGTGTCGTGGCTTTCGTCGCCGCCCGCATCATCGGCCTCGCCGATGCGATGCCGGACGGGTTTGCGGACGTGGCGGCGCTCGCCTCACCCGCTACTTGGTCCGCTTCCTGGGGGCTCTCATCGCCGCTCTTGTGGCCGGTGTCATGGCCGCTTTCCTGGGCCATGGCGGCGGTGCCGGCCCTCTCGGCCGGAGCGATGGGCGGTGTCCTCGGTCTCGGGGGGGCGCTCGCTGCAGCTGTCCGAGCCGGGCGGACAGGCCGCCGGCCGCCCTCCGCTCTCGCCGGCCGCTTCGTCCTGACGATCGATCCCCCGGTCGAACCCTCCCGCGGCGCATTCAACCCGGCCGCCCTCGTGCGGCGCCTCAACGCCCTGCCGGAGGGGGCCGGACGTCCCCTCGCCCTCTCTGGTCCCGCGGCTCCGGGGGGGCGGCGGTGAGCGCGGAGGAGAAGGGCGCCGCCGCCCGCAAGGCGGCGGGGGCGAAATCCGCCAGCGGCTACTTCCTCGATCCCGCCCGCCGCCCGGCGGCGGCCTTCGCCCTGGGATTGGGCTGCCTGCTGCTGGCGTTCCACCATGCCGGGCTGCCGCGGCTCGCGCCCTCCTATCTCGCCGCCTGGACCTGCCTTCTCGCGCTCCCCGCCGGGGCGCTGCCCGTCGTGATCATGATCGAGCGGGCGGATGCGTGGCGCCCGCAGCCCGAGACCGCCCTGCTGGAGACCCTGCGCGGCCTGCTGGTGCTGATGCCGGTGGCCGCGATCCTCGCCCTGCCGATCCCGCTGACAGCCGCCCTGCTCTACCCGGCCCCGGAGAGCGCCGGTCCGGACGGGCCGCTCGTCCTGCTCGGCAATGCGCCGCTGTTCCTCGCCGCCCGCCTCGGCCTCTATTTCGCTCTGTGGACCGGGCTCGCCCTGCTCTTCGCCCGCCGCGGCGGCGAGCCCTGGGCCAAGGCCGGGCGGATCGATGACGGCCGCGCCGCGCTCGGCCTCGGCCTCCACACCGAGGTCGGCACGCTGG
>JAGTAM010000037.1 GCA_023422485.1 Pseudomonadota bacterium
GCTTGTAATCGACGCTGCCCGCCACCGTCGCCGGCACGGCCGCCGCGGGCGGGAGATCGCCGGTGAGGGTGCCGATCGCCTTGTCGCCCCGCGCCACGGTCGGGCCGGTGGAGAGCAGGTTGGCCGCCGTCGCCCCGTTGAGCGCGGTCGAGACCGTGGAAGCCTTCGAGGTGAAGGCGCTGGTGGCGGCGAGCGCCTGCTGCGCCGTCGACTTGAGCTGGCTCGTCAGGTTCTGGAGCTTGGACAGGCCGGTATTGGCCGCCTGGATCGTCTGGACGCCGTTCGAGATACCGTCGAGCAGCGACGACAGCTCGGTCGAGCGGCCGCTCAGATTGTTGGCGGTGAAGAAGTTGATCGGGTTGTCGAGGGCCGAGTTGACCTTCTTGCCCGTCGAGAGCCGGCTCTGCGTCGTCGCGAGCAGGCTCGCGGTGTCCTGGAGCGAGAGCAGGTTCTGCCGCGTCGCGGCCGAGAGCGTGATGCTGGAAGACATGGGGCGACTCGATCCTCTGGAGCCGGCGTGGCGGCGGTGAGGGGATCAAGCGCCCGGCGCAATTGATGACGATCTAAGTATTTGCCGGAGGCCCCATCGATTACACCGCATGAGATCTCAAGATTGTCGCCATTTGTCTCAAAGATCGCTCATGAAGAAAAGCATATCAAAGAACTCTCATTTCGTCTCAGAACTCCAACCGGCCTCGCCGCGCGGCATTTGCCGGCCGCGCCCCGCTCCTGCACATCCATAAGCGTCGCAGCGACGTTGTCCGACGCATGCCGTTCGGGTCCGAGCCCGACGCACCGGGCCGGAGGCCGAGACTGCGTGGATCGTCGCAAAATTTGACGCTGTCGCCCGATTGTCCGATTCCGAGACAGGCGCTAGTCCCTGAGAGACTGAATGAAAGCGCTGCAAATGACTGGTATATCCATACCAATGCAGCACGACAGTTGGTATAGACCGAAACACCAGAGCGTATTATAGCTTTTATCAGAGCGGAATGCTCTTGACTTACACAACGGGCCAAAGACCGGCTCGGAGCCACGGCCTGAATCCGACCGCAGAACCGAAACGATCGGCGACTTTCCTTCTCAGAGACTTGCCAGCCATGTCGAGGATTCTTCGAGACCGTTTCGATGCATCTGCGGATCCTGCCGCGCTACGTGCGGGGTGGATCGCGGCGATGTCACCGGTCTTTCAAGCGACCCTGCCGAGCGGACGCCTGTTGTCCGAGCCGATCATGATGGACAACTATCATCTCGGCGATCTGCTGGTCGGTGAAGTTCGTGCGCCGGCGCAGATCCTGGAGCGGACGCCGCGCATGGTCGCGCAGCAGGGTCTCGACCATCTGTTGGTCCAGTTCTACCATTCCGGCACCAGCCGGGTCGAAGTGGCCTGGGGCGAGACGGATGTCGGCCCGAACACCTGCGTTCTGTTCGACCTCGCTCAACCGGCGACCGTCGTCGCCGAACCGGTCCACGCGACCAATCTCCTCCTGCCGCGCGCCCTCATCATCGAGAAGGTCCCCAACCTCGAGTCGCTGCACGGCCACGCCTTCGATTACGCGACGGACCGGATCAGCCGTCTGTTCTTCACCTGCGTGCGCGAGCTCGTGGACTGCGCCGACGCCCTCGACGATCATCAGCTCCCGCATATCAGCCAAGCCGTCGCGATGCTCGGCAGCGCCTGCCTGCGCGGGCGGGTCGCGGATCGGCCGGCAAACGAGGTGCAGCTCAGCATCACGATCCGGCAATACATCGAGAAAGAACTCGGCTCGTCGCATCTCGACGCCGAGACGCTCGCGGAGCATTTCGGCCTCTCCCGCGCGACCCTCTACCGGCAATTCGCCTCGGAGGGCGGCGTGCAGCGCTTCATCCGCGAGCGGCGCCTGCTCCGGGCGATGAAGATGCTGACGCAACCCGGCCCGACGGGACGGCCCCGCGTCTCGACGGTGGCCTACGCCACCGGCTTCTCCGACGAGAAGACCTTCAGCCGCGCCTTCAAGCGCCGGTTCGGCTTCCTGCCGCGGGAGACGGAGGTCGGCGCCAGCGTCTGGGGGCGTACCGCCGACGCGCAGCCGGTTCTCCAGTCCTGGCTCAAGGAATTGGCGGCTTGACCGCACGGCGCGGCGGGGCGTGGATCGGCCTCATCGCCGCGCGGGACAGGGGCGGCGGCCCGGCTCGCGACGGCGGGCTCGCGCGCCGACAGACTCGTGAAACGTCCCGGCACGACGGCATGATCGTTTGCGCTTGATTCACCTCAACGCTGAGACGGCGCGAGGACAGCAGACTCTCCCGGGCGGCCGAACGCAGCCGCCTGACGGGAGATGATCCATGAATCTCAAATCGCTCCTCACGCTCGGCCACCGCTCCCACACCCCCTCGGCCGATCCGGGCGCCATATCGCTCCCCTCGCATCCGCTCGTGGAATCGATGCTCGGCGACCTCCGCCTCGGCCTCCCGCTCTTCCAGGGCGGCGCGGTGCCGCGCATGGATGTCGTCGAGAAGAACGGCAAGGTCGAGATCACCGCCGAACTGCCGGGGCTCGCGCGTGACGACGTCAAGGTCGAACTCGCCGACGACACCCTCGTCATCAGCGGCGAGAAGCGGCAGGAGAAGGAGCAGACCGAGGGCGCCCGCAAGGTCACGGAGCGCAGCTACGGCGCCTTCGTGCGCAGCCTGGAACTGCCCGCGGGCATCAAGGCCGAGGATATCCAGGCCAGCATGGACAAGGGCGTCCTGACGGTGACGCTGCCCAAGGCCGCGCTGACGCCGAGCGAGCCGAAGCGCATCGACATCAAGGCCCCCTGACAGCGGCCGGGACGCCGCATCGGCTGCGGGGAGGCGGGCCCTCGACGCGGATCGGACCGTTTGCGCTGGATCAAGGTTCGGCCGGCCGCGATGCCCTATCCCTTTGTCTCTGCATCGTCTTTTCTCTGATAGCGGGCGACCGCCCTCCGGAACGATGCCGCGCCTCGGATCGGCCGGCACGAGCCCGAGACACCGGCCGTGCGGCGCCCGCCAACCAGCAACCGCGTGCGGCAGGAGTTCTCCCATGACCTATGCCAGCATCATGGTGGCCGTCGATCTCGCAGCCGAGGCGCGCGAGCGCGTGCACCTCGCCGGGCACCTCGCCGACGACTTCCGCGCCCGGCTGATCGGCGTCGCGGCGGAGGAGGCGTCCTACGCCATCGCGCCCGCCGGCCCGATCCCTGCAAGCGCCTACGCGCTGGCCGCCAACAACGAGATCATCCTGAACGACCTCAAGCGGGCGCACGCCATCTTCGAAGCGGCGGCGGGTGGGCGCAGCCGGCTCGAATGGCGCTCGAACCTCGATTTTCCGCTGCCGTTCCTGATCGGGCAGGCGGCCGCCGCCGACCTCGTGGTCGTCGGCCGCAAGGCCCCGCCCGGCCCCCTGCTGTTCTCGGTCGATCCCGGCGATCTCGTCATGCATCTCGGACGGCCCATCCTGGTGGTGCCGCCCGGCATCGATCACCTCGACGCCCGGCGGGTCGCGATCGGCTGGAAGAACACCCGCGAGGCCCGCCGCGCGGTCAGGGATGCGCTGCCCTTCCTGTCACGGGCCTCGCGGGTCATCGTGCTGGCGATCGATGAAGGGCAGGGCACGGACGACCCCGCGGACGTCGTCGGGTTCCTTCAGGCTCACGACATCGACGCCACGGCGACGCGCTGGCAGGCCGGCGGCGTCGAGACCTCCCAGGCGCTGGTCGAGGCGGCGTCCGAGCAGGCCGCCGACCTGATCGTCCTCGGCGCCTACGGCCACGGGCGCCTGCGCGAGTGGGTCTTCGGCGGCGTCACCCGCGACCTGCTGGCCGGCGCGCCGATCTGCTGCCTGATGAGCCATTGAGGCGCCGCCCGGATCGGCGCCGTCACGCCCCGGTGAGGCGCTGGCCGATCTCCTCGATCGTCAGCTTGGTCAGATCCTTGTCGATCTCCGCGATGACGGCGCTCTTCACGCGGTCGGACAGCGCCTGCCGCAACGCGGCCAGCGTCCGCGGCGGCGCGACGACGACGAGGGCGGAGATCGTGGTCGCGACGCGGTTCAGCGCCGCCGCGACTTCTCCGGCGAAGCGCTGCTCGGCGATCTCGTGCCAGTCGGTCTGCGCGATGGCGCTGCGGTGCTCCCCCTGCCGGACCCGGGGCGGCCGGTCCGTTCCCTGCTCCCGCGTCGGCGGGTTGGGCGGCGCCTCGAACAGGTGCTGCACCTTCAAACTGAGATGCAGCGCGTGGCCCTCGTTGCGCAGCACCAGGGCCCGGCGGCCGTCGCCGACCAGGACGTATCCGCCGTGCGGGATCTTGAGGTTGAACGCCTCGGTCATCGGCGGCCTCCGGGCTGGATGTCGATTAATGCCAAGCTGATGGGTTCCGATCTGCGACCGGTTCCACGCGTCCCTTCCGTGTGTCCGGCGGACGCCCGCCGCCGGGATCACCGACGATGCGTCATCATCGTCGATCGCTCTCATACAAATCCGTTTGATCCCTTCGGGATAGCGGATTTGGCCTCTGCGGGGTCCCATCGCGCC
>JAGTAM010000048.1 GCA_023422485.1 Pseudomonadota bacterium
GAGGCGCCCAGGTTGAGGATGTCGTTCCAGGCCGCGAACAGCATCAGCATCAGCACGAAGGCCAGCCCGATGCGGAAGCCGATCTCCTGCGCCCGCTCGCTCAAGGGGCGGCCGCGCACTGCCTCGAAGGCGTAGAACATCAGGTGTCCGCCATCGAGGAGCGGGATCGGAAACAGGTTGAGGAGTCCGATCGAGACCGAGAGCAGCGCGACGAGGCCGATCAGCCCGCCGACGCCGCCGACGCGCGCGACCTCACCGGAGACCCGGGCGATGCCGATCGGGCCGGAGAGCTGGTCGGCGGATTCGCGGCCGGTGACGAGCTTGCCGATGTAGTCGAAGGTGCGCTCGACCACGAAGGCCGTCTCGTGGACGCCGAGCTGCAGGGATTCGAGCGGGCCGTAATGCACCAGCTTGGCCGCGTCGGCCTTCGGCCCGTTGATGCCGAGCCGGCCGAAGCGGTGGCGACCGAAGGGCGTGCGCTCCTCGATCATGTCGGGCACGGCGGTCAGCGTCTGCACCTCGCTCCCGCGATCGACCGTGATCGACAGGGAGGAGCCGGCGGCGGCCGAGACGACGCGCTGCATCTGATTGAAGGTCTTGACCGGCTCGCCGTCGATGGAGCGGATTACGTCGCCGGGCTGGAAGCCCGCGCGCGCGGCGGCGCTGTTGGGCTGCACCGCCTCGACGCGGGCCGGCGTCTCGTAGCGGCCGCTGAAATAGATCGCGCCGGCGAAGACGGCGATCGCCAGGATGAAGTTGGCGATGGGGCCGGCGGCGACGATCGCCGCGCGCTTGGCGACCGGCTGGGTCGGGAAGCTGATCGCCCGCTCATGCGGGTTCATGCGGGCGACCGCCTCGGGATCGGGCACGCTGGCGCCGTTGGCGTCGCCGACGAACTTCACGTAGCCGCCGAGCGGGATCGCAGACAGCTTCCAGCGGGTCCCCCGCCGGTCGGTGAAGCCGACGACCTCAGGGCCGAAGCCGATGGAGAAGGCGGTGACACCAACCCCGCACCAGCGCCCGACCAGGAAATGGCCCATCTCGTGCACGAACACGACGATCGTCAGCACGATCAGGAACGGGATCACCGCCCCGAAGAAGCCGGCGGCGTTCCCGCCCATGCCGCTCAAGAATTCCATGGCCATTATCCTTCAGGCCGCGATACGCGTTGGGAGATCCGTGCACGTCGGGCGCGAATCCGGTCTTGACCGTCCGCCCTGGCAGAGCGGGCCCACAGCCGGCAAGTTGCGGATCGTCGCACGCCTCACGTTCGAGTGCGAGATCTAATCGCGCCCGCGACCCGTGGGGCCGGGCCGTTCATCCCCGACAACACTTCGTAAAGGTTAATTTCGGACTCAGCCGGCTGCGCGGGTGGCGGGCACGCCCTCAAGGCTCCAGGCGCGCACCTGCGCGTCGATGGCCAGCGCCTCCTCGACGTCCTGAGGGGCGCGGCGGAACTCGGCGGCGAAGTGCTCGACCGCCCGCTCCACCAGCTCGGCGATGCCGTAGAACGAGATCGCGCCGCGGATGAAGGCGGCGACCGCGATCTCGTTGGCGGCGTTCATTACGGTGGGCGCCGCGCCGCCTTCCGCCAGCGCCGCGCGGGCGACGCGCAGGCAGGGGAAGCGCGCTTCGTCCGCCGGCTCGAAGGTGAGGCTGCCGGTGGCAGCGAGGTCGAGCGGGCGGCCGCGGGCAATCTCCAGGCGGTCGCCGAGTCCGAGGCAATGGGCGATCGGCACGCGCATGTCGGGCATGGCGAGTCCGGCGGTCACCGCGCCGTCGCGCCACGCGATCAGCCCGTGCACGATCGATTGCGGGTGGACGATCACGTCGAGCCGCTCCGCTTCGATGGCGAAGAGGTGGTGGGCTTCGATCAACTCCAGCCCCTTGTTCATCAGCGAGGCGGAATCGATGTTGATCTTCATGCCCATCGACCAGGTCGGGTGGGCGGCGGCCTCGGCCGGGGACGCGGCGGCGATGCGCTCGCGGGTCCAGGTGCGGAACGGGCCGCCCGAGGCGGTCAGCGTCATCTTGGCGATGTCGGACACGCGGCCGTCGCCCATGGCCTGGGCCAGCGCGTTGTGCTCGGAATCCACCGGCAGGATGCGGGCGCCGTAGCGGGTGGCGTCACGCATGAAGGCATCGCCCGCGCAGACGAGACTCTCCTTGTTGGCCAGCGCGATGGTGCGCCCGAGCCGCAGCGCGGCGTGGGTGGGCTTGAGGCCCGCCGCCCCGCTCACCGCCGCCACCACGATGTCGGCCTCGCGGGCGACCGCCTCCAGCACAGCGCTCTCGCCGGCGCCGTTGGGAATGCCGGAGCCGGCCAGCGCCTCGGCCAGGGCCGGGCCGGCGCTCTCGTCGGCGAGCGCGACGAAATCCGGCTTCAGTTCGCGGGCGAGCTTGGCGAGTGCCGCGGCGTCCCGCCCGCCGACCAGCGCCCCGGCGCGGAAGCGGCCCGCATGCTGGGACAGGAGGTCCGTGGTCGAGCGGCCGATCGAGCCGGTGGCGCCGAGGACGGTGACGGTAAGACTCACGGGATCAATTCCGTTCAAGAGTGCCCAACAAAACTTCCGGTCGCCGACCGTTGCTCTTCATGGCACGATGGTGCGGCGGGCGTTTTGTGAGAGACACTAGGCATTCAGGAGCCGCAGGGCGGCGAGGCACAGGCCGGCGAGGAGTGCCACGGCGAAGAAGCCGTCGAGCCGGTCCATGACGCCGCCATGGCCGGGGATCGAACGGCCGGAATCCTTGACGCCGTAGCGGCGCTTGAGGGCGGATTCAACCAGATCGCCGCCCATCGACAGGATCGAGGCGAGGCCGCTGAGCGCCGCGACCACGGCGGGCGAGAGGCCGGGCAGGGCGTCCCAGCCCTGCGCGCGGGCGACGAGAAGCGTTGCGGTCCCGCCGATCACGCCGGCGGAAAGTCCGCCGAGCGCGCCGGACCACGTCTTCTTCGGGCTCACCCGCGGCATCAGCTTCGGCCCGCCGATCAAGCGGCCGGTGAAGTAGGCGACGCTGTCGGTCGACCAGACCACCGCGAACATCCAGGCCGGCCCGACGATGCCGATCG
>JAGTAM010000065.1 GCA_023422485.1 Pseudomonadota bacterium
TGCTCAAGGGCATCCCGGCCAAGATCAACCTGATCCCGTTCAACCCCTGGCCCGGCTCGAAATACGAGTGCTCGGACTGGGAGCGGATCGAGCGCTTTTCCGAGATCGTCTTCAACGCCGGCTACGCCTCGCCGGTGCGCACCCCGCGCGGGCGCGACATCCTGGCGGCCTGCGGCCAGCTCAAGAGCGAGACGGAGAAGCTTCGGGCGCGTGCCCGGATGATGCTCGAAGAGGGCATGGGCGCCGAGGCCGTCTACGCCGATCAGGTCGACTGAAAGCAACCCTCGCCGTCATGGCCAGGCGAAGTCATGGCGAGGCGAAGTTATGGCGAGGCGAAGCTGACGCCATCCAGGGCGCCGACCTTTCCGGAAGGGTCGCGCCGCTGGGTCGCTTCGCATCTGCTCGCGATGACGGCGCGGGCGGCATCGACCCGTTGGACGACCCCTCCCCCGCGAGAGGGAGGGGAAGCGCGCGTTACGCCGCGATCGGTGCGGCGACCGGCTCGGCAGCGCGCACGTCGGCATCGACGTGGCTCTCGAAGCGGGTGAAGTTCTCGCGGAACATCGTGACGAGGCGGGTGGCGGTTTCGGCGAAGGCCGCCTTGTTGGTCCAGGTCTCGACCGGCGAGAGCACCTGCGTCTCGACGCCGGGCACTTCGACCGGCACCGAGAAGCCGAAATACGGGTCGCGGCGGAACTCGGTCTGCGCCAGCGAGCCGTCGAGCGCCGCCGAGAGCAGCCGGCGGGTGACGCGGATCGGCATGCGCCGGCCGGTGCCGACCCCGCCGCCGGTCCAGCCGGTGTTGACGAGCCAGCAATCGACACCGTGCTCGGCCATCAATTGGCGCAGCAGGTTGCCGTAGACGCTCGGGTGGCGCGGCATGAACGGCGCGCCGAAGCAGGTCGAGAAGGTCGCCTCCGGCGCCGTCAGGCCGCGCTCGGTGCCCGCCACCTTGGCGGTGTAGCCCGAGAGGAAGTGGTACATCGCCTCGGCGCCCGTCAGCTTGGCGATCGGCGGCATCACGCCGAAGGCGTCGCAGGTCAGCATCACGATGTTCTTGGGGTGCCCGGCCCGACCCGTGGCGCTGGCATTCGCGATGAAGTCGAGCGGGTAGGCGCAGCGGGTGTTCTCGGTGAGCGAGGCATCGTCGAAGTCCGGCACGCGGGTGAGCGGATCGATGACGACGTTCTCCATCACCGTGCCGAAGCGCTCGGTGGTGGCGTAGATCTCCGGCTCGGCGTTGCGCGAGAGCCGGATGGTCTTGGCGTAGCAGCCGCCCTCGAAGTTGAAGATCCCGTCCCAACTCCAGCCGTGCTCGTCGTCGCCGATGAGTTGGCGCGAGGAATCGTTCGAGAGCGTGGTCTTGCCGGTGCCCGACAGGCCGAAGAACAGGGCCGAATCACCGGTCTCGTCGAGGCTGGCATTGGCCGAGCAGTGCATCGGCATCACGCCCGCGCCGGGAAGCACGTAATTGAGGTAGGTGAAGACCGACTTCTTCATCTCGCCGGCATAGGCCGAGCCGCCGATCAGCACGATCTTCTGGCTGAAATCGATGGCGATCACGGTCTTGGAGCGGCAGCCGTGCCGAGCCGGATCGGCCTGGAAGCTCGGCAGGTCGATGATCGTCAGCTCCGGCACGTAGGCGGCGAGTTCGTCGCGCTCGGGGCGGATCAGCAGATTGCGGATGAACAGGGAGTGCCACGCGAGTTCGGTGTAGACCCGCGCCCGCACCCGGTGGGCCGGATCGGCGCCGCCGAACAAGTCCTGGGCGAACAGCTCCTTGCCGCGGGCATGGGCGCGGAAATCGTCGAGCAGCGTCGCGAATTGCTCGGGCGTGATCGAGCCGTTGTTGTCCCACCAGATCTCGTTCTCGGTGCCGGCATCGCGCACCACGTACTTGTCCTTGGGCGAGCGGCCGGTGTGGCTGCCGGTGGTGGCGACCAACGCGCCGCCACGGGCGAGCTGCCCCTCGCTGCGCTGCAAGGCTTCTTCATAGAGGCGGGGCGCTTGGAGGTTCCAGTGCACGGCGGCGAGATCGGTCAGGCCGATGGCCTCCGGTCCATGGGCCGCGTTGAATTCACCGATGGTCTTCACGGGTTTTCTCTCCCTCACGGCCCCTGATCGCGCCGTCGCGCCGGTCTCTCCGGCTGTTTCGCGTCTTCTGGCGAGGCGTCCGTGCGGTCGGTCAGGGCCGCCGCACGCAGGTTCTCCGCCCCGGTCGCTCAATGGATCGGTCTCGGGCTGGGCCGTCAACTAATCCTTGGTATGGGTTCAAATTAAATTTGCGCGCCGGCTCCTCGTGAAACGGCCGAGCTGTCGGAATCCTGAACGGGCAAAATGCCGGCGGAAGGCCTATGTGAGGGAGGGCGCCTGCCGCCCCTCCTCAGCCACAGCCGTGTCGCCCCGCATGCCCCAAGCCGTCGCCGGCCCCGAGATCGAGCGCCTGATCCAGCTTCTCGGGCGGATGCCGGGCCTCGGACCCCGCTCCGCCCGCCGGGCCGCGCTCCAACTCAACAAGAAACGCGAGACCCTGCTGAGCCCCCTGGCCGACGCGATGCGGATCGCCGCCGAGCGCATCGTCGTGTGCCGCTCCTGCGGCAACGTCGATACCAGCGAGCCCTGCACGATCTGCCGGGACGAGACCCGCGACCCCACCACCCTCGTCGTGGTCGAGGACGTCTCCGATCTCTGGGCCTTGGAGCGTTCCGGCGCGGTCAAGGCGCGCTACCACGTGCTCGGCGGCGTGCTCTCGGCGCTCGACGGGGTGCGGCCCGAGCACCTCACCATCGGCCGCCTCGTGGAGCGGGCGGGCGAGCCGGGGATGAAGGAAATCATCCTGGCCCTGAACGCCACCGTCGATGGCCAGACCACGGCCCACTACGTCACCGAATCGCTCAAGCCGTTCGGATTGACGATCACCCGCCTCGCCCACGGCGTCCCGGTGGGCGGCGAACTCGACTATCTCGACGAGGGCACGCTGACGGCGGCGATCCGCAGCCGCACGGCGTTCTGAGTCGGCCTTTTCGCGCCTCGCGTTCGCAAGGACCGTCGCGCCCGCGCGGGACGAGGCCGTAACGGCTTCTTAAAACGCACCATGACAAGTCTGGTCGCGGACCAGCGCGGCTGTGCCGAAGACAGTCTTTCCGCACCCATCGCCCCGGCTCGGCCATCATGGATCTTCGGACAGTGCAGGATCCGGGTCGCACGCCGAGATGGCACGAGAGGCTGGCTACGCCCTTCGTGGTGCGGATGCTCCTCCTGAGCCTCGCGGCGGTCATGCTCAGCAAGGCGCTGCGCTATGCCGGGCTTCTTCCCGCTCAGGAACTCACGGATTTCGACGCCTTCCACGTCGCCGGCCGGATGGTGTGGCGGGGCGATATCGCGCAGGCCTACCATCTTCCGGCTCTGCTGGAGGCGCAGAAGGCGCTCACCGGGGAGCAGGCCTTCCTGCCCTGGACCTATCCCCCGCCCTTCAACCTCGTGGTGGCGGCGCTCGCACCCCTGCCGATCAGTCTCGCCTACCTCGTCTTCGCCGGCTCGACGCTCGCGGCCTACCTGCTCGTCCTGCGCCGGATCGCCGGGCCGCACTTCGCGACCGTCGTCGTCGCGCTGGCGCCGGCCCTCTTCATCGCGGTGGCCGGCGGCCAGAACGGCTTTCTCACGGGCACGCTGATCGGGCTGACGGGTCTCGGTCTCCTCGGCGGGCGGGCGGTGGCCGGGCTGCCGCTCGGCCTGATGGTGATCAAGCCGCATCTCGCCGTCGGGCTCGCGGTCTGCGCCCTCGTGCTGCGCCGCTGGCAATGCCTCGGGCTCGCCACCGCGACGGCCGCACTCGCGCTCGCCCTCTCCACCCTGGTGTTCGGCCCGGCGATCTGGCCCGCCTTCCTCGGCGGCGTGGAGGAGGCCAAGGCGTTTCTGGCCGCGGGCGCCTACCCGCTCTTTCGCATGATCTCGGTCTATGCGTGGCTGCGCAGCCTCGATCTGCCGGCCGCCTTCGCCCTGGCGGCGCAGATGGCGACGGCGGTCGCTGTCCTCGGCCTGATCCCGCTCGCTCTCTGGAACGGGATGTCGCGGCGGCAGATCGTGGGCCTTTCCGCGCTGGCCAGCCTGTTCGTCAGCCCCTACGCCTACGACTACGATCTGCCGCTCTACGGCGTCGCCCTCGCCCTGCTGCTGCCGGACCTGCTCCGGCAGGCGCGCCGAGGAGAGGTGCTTGCCCTGTTCGCGCTCGGCTGGATCGTCGGCGGCTACGGCATCGTGGCGACGCCGCTGCACGGATCCCTCGACGGAACAGCCCTGGTGGTTCCTGTCGGGATCTCGCTCGCGGCCCTGCCCTTCCTCCTCCTGCTCGCGCTGATCTGGCGCATCCTGCGCCGGACGCAGTCCGTGACCGTGCCGGATTCGGCGGAGACGACGGTCGCGCTGGTCCGCACGGTTTCCGCCTGAGCGCCGGCGATGCACACGAACCCTGCCCTCGCCGATGCCGGCCCGGAGGCGCGCAGCCTGCGGGCGATTTCCGGCTGGGGGCGCTATCCCCGCGCGGCCAGCGAAATCCTGGCGGCCGACGCGCCCGAGACCCTGCCCGCGCTCCTGCGCAACCGCCGGGGCGTGATCGCGCGGGGCGCCGGGCGCGCCTACGGCGACGCGGCCGTCGGCCTGCGCGCGACCTGCCTCACCGGCGCCCTCGACCGGATGCGCGGCTTCGATCCTGCCACGGGGCGGCTGCGGGCCGAGGCCGGCGTGATGCTGGCCGACATCGTCCGCACCGTCCTGCCGCGGGGCTTCTTCCCGCCGGTCGTGCCCGGCACGCAGTTCGTGACGCTGGGCGGGATGATCGCCTCCGACGTTCACGGCAAGAACCACCACCGCGAGGGCGGCTTCGGCGCCCATGTCGAAGCGCTGACGCTGCTGACGCCCGACGGCGTCCCGCGCGCCTGCTCGCGCGACCGGGAGCCCGAACTGTTCGCCATGACGCTCGGCGGGATGGGGCTGACCGGCACGATTCTCGACGCGACCTTCCGCCTGCGGCCGGTCGAGAGCGGCTGGATCCGGCAGGAGACCCGCGTCGCCGCCGACCTTCCGGCGATGCTGCGGGCGCTGGATGAGGACGACGCGGCGACCTATTCCGTCGCCTGGATCGATTGCCTCGCCCGCGGGGCCGCCCTCGGGCGCGGCCTCGTCTATCGCGGCGAGCATGCGGACCGCGACACCTGCCGCGCCGCCGGGCGCGACCCGTTTCCGCTCCCAACCCGTAGCCGGCTCACGGTGCCACCGGGACTGCCGGGCTGGACCCTGAACCGCGCCTCCGTCACGGCTTTCAACGCGCTCTACTTTCGCCGCGGGAGAGCGGCGGGTGCGTCCAGCCTCGTGCCGTGGCAGGGCTACTTCTTCCCCCTCGACAGGCTGGCGGCCTGGAACCGGCTCTACGGCGCCCGCGGCTTCGTGCAGCATCAGTGCGTCGTGCCCCGGCGGGGCGCCGAGGCGGTCCTGGCCGGGATCCTCGACCGGGTCGCGCGCCTCGGGACCGCCTCGCCGCTGGCGGTGCTCAAGCGGCTCGGTCCGGGCAGCGGCGGGCTATCCTTCCCGATGGAGGGCTACACTTTGGCTCTCGACCTGCCGGCGAATGCGGCGACCTTCGCCCTGCTCGACGCGCTCGACCGAAGCGTCGTCGATGCCGGCGGGCGCCTCTACCTCGCCAAGGACGCCCGGCAGAGCCGCGACACCTTCGAGGCGGGCTACCCCGCCCTCCCCGCCTTCCGAGACCTCCGGCGCCAGCTCGGTGCCGACGGGGTGCTCGCCTCCCGCCTCTCCGCGCGCCTGGGATTGTGATGGCCGGAACCCTGCTCCTCGTCGGGGCCACCTCCGAGATCGGCCATGCCGTGGCCGCGCGCTACGCCGAGGCCGGCTGGCGCATCCTGCTGGCGGCGCGCGACCCCGAACGGGCGCAGCGCAATGCCGACGACCTCCAAGCGCGCCACCGGGCCGAGGTCGCGCTGCTGCGCCTCGACATTCTCGACACGGCGCGCTTCGCCGCCTGGCTCGACGGGCTGCCGACGCTGCCCGACACCGTGGTCTGCGCGGTCGGCGAACTCGGCGACCAGGCTCGGGCCGAGGGCGACCTCGCCCATGCCGAAGGGGTGATGCGGACGAATTTCCTGGGGCCGTCGCTGCTGCTCGGCCTCGTCGCCGAGCGCTTCGCCGCGCGGGGAAGCGGCGCCATCGTCGGCATCAGTTCGGTGGCGGGTGACCGGGGGCGCGGCTCGAACTACGTCTACGGCGCCGGCAAGGCCGGCTTCACCGCCTTCCTCTCCGGCCTGCGCAACCGCCTGGCCAGGAGCGGGGTCCGGGTGGTGACGGTCAAGCCCGGCTTCGTGCGCACCCGGATGACCCGCGGCATGCGCCTGCCGCCGCTGCTGACCGCCGAGCCGTCCGAGGTCGGGCAGGCGGTCTACGCCGCCGCGCAAGGGCGCGGGGGCGACGTGATCTACGTGCGCAAGGTCTGGCGCCTCGTCATGACGGTGATCGGCGCGATCCCCGAGCCCGTGTTCAAGCGCCTTCGGCTGTGACCGCGGCTCCGGCCCTCTCGGACCGTATCCCTTCCCGCTATTTGACCGCCCCCGCGCCGCCGCCTATCTCCGGCTGAGGCAACGCGTTTTCGCGCGCGTTCGCACAACCCTCGCCCCTCCCGGCCCGGAAGCCATGACCGTCCGCCCCCTCGTCATCCTGCCCGATGCGCAACTGCGCCTCATCTCCGAGCCGGTGAGCGCGATCACCGACGAGATCCGGACGCTCGCTCGCGACATGATCGAGACGATGTACGACGCCCCCGGTGTCGGCCTCGCCGCGATCCAGATCGGGGTGGCGAAGCGCGTCGTCACCATCGACACCTCGAAGGACGAGAACGCCAAGAACCCGACCGTCTACCTCAATCCGGAGATCGTCTGGTCGTCCGAGGAAAGGCGCGTCTACGACGAGGGCTGCCTGTCGATCCCCGAATTCTACGGCGAGGTCGAGCGGCCGGACCGCGTCCGGGTGCGCTACATGACTCTGGACGGGGAGACGGTGGAGCAGGAGGCCGACGGCCTGCTCGCCACCTGCCTCCAGCACGAGATCGACCATCTCAACGGCGTGCTGTTCATCGACCACCTGTCGAAGCTCAAGCGCGACCGGGTGATGAAGAAGTTCACCAAGGCCGCCAAGCGCGACGCCGCCTGAACGGACCCGATGCGCATCGTCTTCATGGGGACGCCGGATTTCGCCGTCCCCACCCTGGACCGTCTCCACGCCGACGGCCACACCCTCGCCGCCGTCTACACCCGCGCCCCCGCCAGGGCCGGCCGCGGCATGGCGCTGAAGCCTTCCCCGGTCCATGCCCGCGCCGAGGCCCTGGGCCTGCCGGTGCTGACACCGGCGACCCTGAAGAGCGAGGCGGCGGCGGACGATTTCGCCGGGCACGGGGCCGACGTGGCGGTCGTGGTCGCCTACGGCATGCTGCTCCCTCAAAGAATCCTCGACCTGCCGCGCTTCGGCTGCCTCAACCTGCACGGGTCGCTTCTGCCGCGCTGGCGCGGGGCCGCGCCGATCCAGCGGGCGGTGATGGCGGGCGATGCGATGAGCGGCGTCGGCGTGATGCGGATGGAGGCCGGGCTCGATACCGGCCCCGTGGCGATGGAAGCGCGCATCGCGATCACCGAGGGCATGACCGCCGGCGAGCTGCACGACGCCCTGATGCCGCTCGGCGCCGACCTGATGGGGCGGGCGATCCGGGCGCTGGAGCGGGACGGGCTGACCTTCGTGCCGCAAGCCGAAGAGGGCGTCGTCTACGCCCACAAGATCACCAATGAAGAGGCGCGGATCGACTGGTCGCGGCCGGCCGAGGAGGTCGTGCGCCATATCAACGGGCTGTCGCCGTTTCCCGGCTCCTATTTCGAGGCCGACCTCGGCAAGGGCCCGGAGCGGGTGAAGGTGCTGCGTGCGCTGGCCCGTGAGGGCTCTGGCGCACCGGGCACGTTGCTTAGCGCCGATTGCACGGTCGCCTGCGGCACCGGCGCCGTGCGGCTCATCGAACTGCGCCGGGCCGGCAAGGGTGGCGCGGCGAGCGGCGAGGATTTCTTGCGTGGGGCGCGGCTGGCGGCGGGGGCCTCCTTCGCGTGAGCGCGCCCGTCTGATGCCCCGCTACAAGCTCGTCATCGAGTACGACGGCGCGCCGTTCTGCGGCTGGCAGCGGCAGGCCGACGACCCGACCGTGCAGGCGGCGATCGAGACCGCCGTGACGCGGTTCTCCGGCGAGACCGCGCGGCTGACCTGCGCCGGCCGCACCGATGCGGGGGTGCACGCGATCCATCAGGTCGCTCATCTCGATCTCGCCAAGGACTGGCGCACCGACACCGTGCGCGACGCGCTCAACGCGCACTTACGGCCGCAGCCGGTCTCCATCCTCTCCGCCGAGATCGTCACGAAAGAATTCGACGCGCGGCACTCGGCGATCCGGCGGCACTACCGCTACCGCATCCTCAACCGGCGCAGCCCCGCCGCGCTGACCCGCGCCCATGTCTGGCACGTGCCCTGGCCGCTCGACGCCGGGCTGATGCACGCGGCCGCCCAGCGCCTTCTCGGCCGCCACGACTTTTCCGCCTTCCGCGCCGCAGAGTGCCAGGCGAACTCGCCCGTGCGCACGCTCGAACAGCTCGACGTGACGCGTCAGCGGATGGGCCTGTTCGAGGAAATCGTGATCGCGACGGCGGCCCGCTCCTTCCTGCACCATCAGGTGCGGGCCATGGCCGGCACGCTGATGCTGGCCGGCTGCGGCCGCCTCTCCGCCG
>JAGTAM010000018.1 GCA_023422485.1 Pseudomonadota bacterium
CCGGCCATGCCGCCGAAAGGGTCGCCCCTGCCATCAGATCGATCCGCATCACCGCCGCCTCAGGCTCGCGCATCCTTGGAAACATCGGGGCGGCGAGTGTCCGGCAGCCACGGTTAAGGACACCTCACTGCGGCTGCAAAAAGGCCGCGGTTCCGGCTGGCAAGACCCGGGTGCGACACGGGGTGCGACGAACAGCTTGGCGGGTCCCGGCGTTGTCATAAGGCAATCGGCGTCTATTTCCGCCGCACAACGGAGGAAGAGATTCCAACCATGGCAGCCGTCGCAGCCCATCTCACCCAACCTGAGAGCGGCACGGCCTTCCCGCCGCCCCCGCTCGACGCCCGCCCGATCGACCGCGACGCCTGGATCGCGGCCTTCCGCACCGTCCGCGACGAGACCGAGCGGCGTGCCGCCCCGCTCTCGCCGGAGGACCAGCAGATCCAGTCGATGGAGGATGCGAGCCCGACCAAGTGGCACCGGGCGCACACGACGTGGTTCTTCGAGCAGTTCCTGCTGCGCGAGCACCTGCCGGGCTACGCCATCTACGACGAGCGCCTGCACTACCTGTTCAATTCCTATTACGTGCAGGCCGGCCCCCGGCAGCCGCGCTTCATGCGCGGGATGATCACCCGGCCGACGTCGGCGGAGACCGCCGCCTACCGCGCCCATGTCGATCGCGCGGTCACGGTGTGGCTGCGCGAGACCTCCGACACGGCGCTGGAGCGGGCGCTGCCGATCCTGGAGATCGGCCTCTACCACGAGCAGCAGCATCAGGAGCTGATGTTCACCGACATCCTGCACGCTTTCGCGCAGAACCCGCTCGATCCGGCCTACGACGCGGCCTGGTCGATGCCCAAGGCGCAGGCAGACGCCGGCAAGGCTGCCCTGGAAAGAGGCATCGCCCAGATCGGCCATGACGGAAGCGGCTTCGCCTTCGACAACGAGAGCCCGCGCCACGACGTGCTGATGCTCGGCACCACCATCGACCGTGGCCTCGTGACGAACCGCGACTGGCTGGCCTTCATCGAAGACGGCGGCTACGCGCGGCCGGAGCTTTGGCTCAACGAGGGCTGGCTGTGCGTGCAGCGCGAAGGCTGGGACGCGCCGGGCTACTGGCGTCGCGAGTCTGAGGGCTGGTCGATGATGTCGCTCGCCGGCCGCAGGGCCGTCGATCCGGCGGCGCCGGTCACCCATGTCAGCTACTTCGAGGCCGATGCCTATGCCCGCTGGGCCGGACGCGATCTGCCGACGGAAGCCGAGTGGGAAGTCGCCGCTCGCGGCGGCCTGATCGACGACGCCTTCGGCCTCGTCTGGCAATGGACCCGCAGCGCCTACGGACCCTATCCGGGCTACCGGCCGGTGCCGGGAGCGCTCGGCGAGTACAACGGCAAGTTCATGTCGAGCCAGTACGTGCTGCGCGGCTCCTCGGTCGCCACGCCGGACGGACATGCGCGGCCCGGCTACCGCAACTTCTTCTACCCGCATCAGCGCTGGCAGTTCACCGGCCTGCGGCTCGCCGACGCGCGAGGCTGATCGCCCGCCTCGCCCAATCCTCCCGCGGTCCCGGAGACAGCCTTTGACGATCGACCCCCGCCTCACGGCCGCCAGCCCCGCCGCTCCCCTCTCCGAGAACGGCCTGTTCCTGGCCGATGTCTGGAACGGGCTCGGCGCGAGCCCGAAGGTGCTGCCGGCCAAGTATTTCTACGACACGGCCGGCTCCGCCCTGTTCGAGCAGATCACCGTCCTGCCGGAATACTACCCGACCCGAACCGAACTCGGCATCCTCGACGCGCGCGGTCCCGAGATCGCGGCGCTGCTGCCGGAGGGCGCAGCACTCGTCGAGTTCGGCAGCGGCTCGACCGCCAAGCTGCGGCGCCTGCTGCGTCACCTGCCGGGGCTCTCGGCCTATCTGCCCGTCGATGTCTCGGGGGAATTCCTGCGCGAACAGGCCGTGACGCTGCGCGGCGACTTTCCCGACCTCGCCGTCGAACCCGTGGTCGCCGACTTCACCCGGCCCTTTGCTCTGCCGGAGGGCTTCGAGAACCGGGCGCTGGCCGGCTTCTTCCCCGGCTCCACCATCGGCAATTTCGAGCCGGGCGAGGCGGCCCGCCTGCTCGACGTGTTCGGGCGCATCCTCGGCGCGGGGGCGACGCTGGTGCTCGGCGTCGATCTCGTGAAGGACCGCTCGGTTTTGGAGGCGGCCTACGACGACGCGGCCGGCGTCACCGCCGCATTCAATCTCAATCTCCTCCACCGCATCAACCGCGAGCTCGACGGCGAGATCGACCCGGACACCTTCGCCCACCGGGCCTTCTTCAACGAGACGGCCTCGCGCATCGAGATGCATCTGGTCAGCCGGCGGGCGCAGAGCGTGCGCGTCGCCGGGCGCGGCTTCGCCTTCGCGGAAGGCGAATCGATCCACACCGAGAACAGCTACAAGTACACCCTCGACGACTTCCGGGCGCTCGCCGCCCGCGCCGGCTGGGCTTCGGTCGAAGCCTGGACCGATCGGGACGGTTTGTTCGCGGTCCATGCCCTGCGGCGGCAGGGCTAAGAGTGCCTCACAAAACGCCGGGTCACTGACCGTTCTCGCTTTGGCGAGGACAGCGCAGTGGACGCATTGTGAGAGACACGAAGCTGAGCCGTTGATTGCGTCGCCGCGGTGCCCGACGAAACAATCGGGCATCGCCACAACATCGGCCGGCAATGCGGGCCGATCATGGTTAACGGCAACGCCTCCTCGGGGAGGCGAACCTTCCCTACGGAGCCGTTTCCATGCGCACGATCCTCGCCGCCCTCGCCGTGACGACCTTTGCCGCCGCGACTCTCGCCACCGCCGCCGACGCGCGCACGGCCGATGCCACCGGAGAGGGCAGGGTGGCCGGAACGCTGACCTGCGAGACGCGCACCGATCTCGGGCTCGTCTTCGGCACGGCGCGGATCGCTGCCTGCACCTTCGTCACCGAGGACGGCCAGCGCCAGCCCTACGCCGCACTGCTTCCGCCGCGCGAGGTCGAGGCGGGTCCGCACGTTCTGGCTTGGCGGGTGGTCACCGCCGATGGGACCAGCCGCCCCGGCTTCCTGGACGGCAGCTTCAACGGTGACGCCGCAGGCGCCCTGCACGGTGCAGCGGCGCGCCTCGCCCCGCTCGACGCTGTGAAGGAGACAAGCCTTCGCCTCGCCGCGGAGAGCCGCACGGAGATCGGCCTGCGCTGACGGCCCGCACCTACAATCGGCAGGCGCCGGACAACGCTTCGTTCTCCGCGCTCGTGAACAGGCGCGAGCGGATGTGGAAGCGCTTCTCGCGGCCATTCTCGAGCGAGAACATGCCGCCGCGTCCGGGCACGACGTCGAGCATGATGTGGGTGTGCTTCCAAACCTCGAACTGCGAGCGCGAGATGAAGAAATCCGCGCCGCCGACCCGGCCGAGATGCACGTCGCCGTCGCCGGTGATGAAGTCGCCGACGGCGTAGCACATCGGCGACGAGCCGTCGCAGCAGCCGCCGGACTGATGGAACATCACCGGGCCGTACTCCGCCTTGAGTTCCTCGATCAGCTCCAGCGCCGCCGGCGTTGCGGTCACCCGCAGGGGCGTGCCGGAATTGTCCGCCTGCTCGGCGGTGACGGGTTCGACGCGCTCGGCGGCGGGGCTCGCGGTCTCGCTCATGGCTTCCTCTCCCTGGTCGTTCTCTCGTGGTCATCTGAGGCCGGTCCGGCGGAAGTCCAAGGGACCGGGTATCCGGCCGCCAGCGCCGTCGACGATAGCAGAGGAACTCCGCCGACCCCCACCGATATGGCCGGGCGCCTCACACAACCTCAGGTGGCGACCCAGTGAGCGGCCCGACTTTTGCTATTCCCTGCGAAACGTCCCTGCGACGAAAAAATCCGCCGAGGATTCATGATGTCTCAGCCCGCCTCCGACCGCACCGCCCCCACCGTGAAGACGACCTGCCCCTATTGCGGCGTCGGCTGCGGCGTGCTCGCGACGCCGGACGGCCAGGGCGGTGTGGCGATCGCCGGCGACCCCGACCATCCGGCGAATTTCGGCCGCCTCTGCTCCAAGGGCTCGGCGCTCGGCGAGACGGTCGATCTCGGCGACCGGCTGCTCGATCCGATCGTGGACGGTCGGACCGCGACCTGGGAGGGCGCGCTCGGCACCGTGGCCGGCGGCTTGAGGCGGATCGCCGAGCAGCACGGGCCGGACGCGATCGCCTTCTACCTCTCGGGCCAGATCCTGACGGAGGATTATTACGTCGCCAACAAGCTGGCGAAGGGCTTTCTCGGCACGCCGCACGTCGATACCAATTCGCGGCTGTGCATGTCCTCGGCGGTCGCCGCCCACCGCCGCGCCTTCGGCTCGGACACGGTGCCCGGCTGCTACGAGGATCTCGACGAGGCCGACCTGATCGTGCTCGTCGGCTCCAACGCCGCGTGGTGCCACCCGATCCTGTTCCGGCGGATGATGGATGCCCGCAAGAACCGCGGCACGAAGATCGTCACCGTCGATCCCCGCCGAACGCAGACCGGTGAGGAGGCCGACCTCCATCTCGGCCTCCAGTCGGGCACCGATACCGCGCTCTTCTCCGGCCTGCTGGTGCATCTGGCCGGCATGGGCAAGCTGGACCTGCGCTTCATCGAGGCGCACACCGCCGGCTTTGAGGGCGCCCTGGAGCGCGCCCGACAGATCGCGCCGGACATCGCCGCCACCGCCCGCGCCACGGGCCTCGCGGAAGCCGACGTGCAGGCCTTCTTCGAGCTGTTCGCCCGGACGAAGCGCGTCGTCACCGGCTTCAGCCAGGGGGCGAACCAGTCGGCGCAGGGCACCGACAAGGGCAACGCCATCATCAACTGCCACCTTGCCACCGGCCGGATCGGCCAGCCCGGCATGGGCCCGCTCTCGCTCACCGGCCAGCCCAACGCCATGGGCGGGCGCGAGGTCGGCGGCTTGGCCAACATGCTCGCCGCCCACATGCACTTCGCGCCGGAAGAGGTGGACCGGGTCCGCCGCTTCTGGAAGGCGCCCAACATCATCACCGGCGAGGGCATGAAGGCGGTCGCCCTGTTCGAGGCGATCGAGCGGGGCAAGATCAAGGCGCTCTGGGTGATCGGCACCAACCCGCTCGTCTCGATGCCGCGAGCCGACCGGATCCGCGAGGCGATCAAGGGACTGGACCTCTACGTCGTCTCGGAGGCGGTCGCGAACAGCGACAGCGCCTGCGCGACGGGTAAGAGGACGGTGCTGCTGCCGGCGCTCGCCTGGGGCGAGAAGGACGGCACGGTGACCAATTCCGAGCGCCGCATCTCGCGCCAGCGCGCCTTCCTGAAGGCACCGGGGCAGGCGCGGGCGGATTGGTCGATCCTGTGCGACGTCGCCCGTCGCCTCGGGCACGGCGACGCCTTCGCCTACAGGTCGGCTGCCGAGATCTTCCGCGAGCACGCCGCGCTCTCGGCCTTCGAGAACGAGGGAAGCCGCGACTTCGACCTCGGCGGCCTCGCCGAGATGAGCGAGCGTGCCTACGACGCCCATCTGCCGATGCAGTGGCCGGTGCCGAAGCGCGGGCCGGAGGCGAAGAAGGGCCGTGCCCGGCTCTTCGCCGACGGACGCTTCTACACCTTCGACCAACGCGCCCGCTTCGTCGCGGTGCAGCCGCCGGCCCTGGCGCAGCCCGTCACCGCCGAGCGCCCGCTGGTGCTCAACACCGGCCGCATCCGCGACCACTGGCACACCATGACCCGCACGGGCAAAAGCCAGCGCCTCTCCGCCCACCGCGCCGTGCCCTTCGTCGAGGTCCATCCCGACGACGCGGCCCGTTACCGCCTGAGCGACGGGGGCTTTGCCCGCGTCGCGACCGAGCTCGGCAGCGCGATCCTCGAAGTGATGGTGACGGACGCCGTTCTGCCGGGCTCGATCTTCGTGCCGATGCACTGGTCCGACATGACCGCCTCGAACGGGCGCGCGGCGGCGCTCGCCCGCGGCATCGCCGATCCGGTCTCGGGCCAGCCGGAACTGAAGGCGACGCCCGCTTCCGTCGAGGCCGTGGCCTACCGGTCCCGCGGCTACCTGCTGACGCGGGACACCCAGGCTGCGCCCGCCGGCTGGTGGTGGGCGCGGGCGACCGTGCAGGGCGGCTCGGGCCTCATCTTCGCGACCCAGGAGGGCTCGCGGGAGATGGCTTTGTCCGTGCGCGGACTGTTTCCCGGCCACGAACTGGCCGAGTACGTCGATCACGCCCGCGGGCTCTACCGCTGCGCCGTCTATCGCGACGGCCGTCTCGTCGCGGCGCTCGCCGTGGCACCGGGGGACCGGCGGCCGGACTGGGAAATCGCCAAGGGGATCTTCGCCAGCCCCGACATCGAGGCTTTCGACCGGCGCGCCCTGCTCTCGGGCCGGGCGGCCTCGGCCTCGGCCGGGCCGGTGGTCTGCGCCTGCCACGGCGTCGGGCTCGACGTCATCACCGGGGCGATCGCGGCCGGAGCGGGCTCGGTCGAGGCGGTGGGCGCGGCCTGCAAGGCGGGAACGAATTGCGGCTCTTGCATCCCCGAGATCCGCAAGCTGCTGTCGCCGACGCTTGCGCGCAGCGCCGCGTAGGCGCAGTTTTCAGGCTCTCCGTCCCACTCTCGCCCTCTTCCTGAGCTGCTGCCAAGCAGCTTTCGGGAGAGGGCTCCCGGGAATGCCGCGCGCCCTGGAGGCCTCCTTCGAGGCTCCGCTTCGCTCCGGCAACTCGGGATGAGGGACGGGGCCAGGATCACAAGTCGAGTCGTACAAGAAGACCATGAGCACGCCCCGCCAACCCCGCGAAACCCGCGCCGGCCTCGAGCCGCTGGCGGTGCTGCCCGTGTTCGTGCCGTTGCAGGACAAGCGGGCGGTGCTCGCCGGCTCCAACGGGGGCGCGCCCTGGAAGGTGAAGCTGCTCGCCGCCGCCGGTGCCCGTGTCGATGTCTATGCCGAGGAGCCGAGCGAGGAATTGCGCGGTGTGCCGGCCGAAATCGCCGCCGGCTCGGTGACCCTGCATGAGCGCCGCTGGACGCCGGAGGATCTTCAAGGCGCGGCCTTCGCCATCGGTGCCATGGAGGACGAGGAGGATTGCATCGCCTTCGTCGCGGCAGCGCGCGCGGCGGGTGCCATCGTCAACGCCGTCGACCGGCCGCATCTGTGCGACGTGAAGTTCGGCGCCATCGTCAACCGCTCGCCGCTCGTCGTCGGCATCTCGACCGAGGGCGCCGCCCCGGTCTTCGGGCAGACGGTGCGGGCGCGCATCGAGGCGATGCTGCCGCGCGGCTTCAAGCACTGGGTCGCCGCCGCTCGCGACTGGCGCGAGGCGGTCTCTTCCCGCTTCCACGGCTTCTCCGCGCGTCGCGGCTTCTGGGAGCGCTTCACCGACCGGGCCTTCGCCGAGCCTGACCGCGCGCCGACCGACACCGACCTCGCCGACCTGATGGGCCAGACCGAGGCGCTGCCCCTGGGCGGGGCCGTCACCCTGGTCGGCGCCGGGCCGGGCGACGCCGAACTGCTGACGCTGAAGGCCCTGCGGGCGCTGCGCAACGCCGACGTGATCCTCTACGACGACCTCGTCGCCCCCGAGATCCTCGACTACGCCCGCCGCGAGGCCCGCACCATGCTGGTGGGCAAGACCGGTCACGGCCCCTCCTGCCGCCAGGACGACATCAACGCGCTGATGGTCTCGCTGGCGAAATCCGGCAAGCAGGTGGTGCGGCTGAAATCCGGCGACCCGCTCGTCTTCGGCCGGGCGGGCGAGGAGATCGAGGCCTGCGAGGCCGCCGGCATTCCCTGCACCATCGTCCCCGGCGTCAGCGCGGCGCAGGGCGCGGCGGCCGCGCTCGGCGTCTCGCTCACCCATCGCGATGCGGCCCGGCGCCTGCAATTCGTCACCGGCCACGATCGTCGCGGGGCGTTGCCCGAGGATCTGAACTGGGGTGCGCTCGCCGACCGCAGCGTCACCACGGTCGTCTACATGCCCAAGCGCACGCTGCGGGCCCTGCTGGAGCGGGCGGTCGCCGAGGGTCTGGCACCCGAGACGCCGGCCCTCGTCGTGTTCAACGCGACCCGCGCCAAGCAGGCGACGGTCGCCGGCACCGCCGCGGATCTCGCCGGGCGGATCGAGGCCTCGGAGCTCGAAGGGCCGGCGCTGCTGATGGTCGGAGAGGCCCTGCGCCGGCACAACGCCCGCGGCGCGGACGCACCCGTCGAGTTCCGGGCCGAAGCCTCCTGACACCCGGCCTCGTCTGGAGGACGGGGGCGCCCCGTGCGGCTTCCCGCGGGCTTGCCGCATGCCTTGGGCTCTGGGATGTGAGGAGCGGCGCCCTGACGACCGAGGCTGTCGCTTTCAGCACAGCGTCCGGAGTCGGGGCCCGTTCCACACGGTCGTCCCGCGTTGGACCGCCTTCATCGACACGCTTCCGAGAGCTCCATGCGTCGTCCCTCCCGCAGCGTTCTCCTGCCGCTCGCCGCCTTCGTCGCGGGCCTCGTGGCCCTCTCCGTGGCGCTGGTGATGACGCTGGTGCCACAGCATCCCCAGAGCGGCCCGAGCGGCGTCGGCGGGCCCTTCACCCTGGTGAACCAGAACGGGGCGACCGTCACCGAGCGCGACTTTGCCGGCAAGCCCTACCTGGTGTTCTTCGGCTTCACCCATTGCCCCGACGTCTGCCCGACCACGCTGCAGCAGATCAGCGACGTGCTGGCGGCTCTGGGTCCCAAGGCCGACGCGCTGAAGGTCGCCTTCGTCAGCGTCGATCCCGAGCGCGACACGCCCGGATCCCTGAAGACCTACCTGTCGAGCTTCGATCCGCGCATCATCGGCCTCACCGGCAGCCCGGAGCAGGTGGCGGCGGCGATCAAGACCTTCCGCGCCTACGCCAAGAAGGTGCCGAGCCAGGGCGGCGACTACACGATGGAGCACACCGCGCTCGTCTACCTGATGGACGCCCGCAACGGCTTCGTCGGCGCGGTCAACCTCAACCGGCCGGCAGCGGAGACGGCGGCGGAGCTGTCGAAACGGATCTGATCGCGCCGAGCGGGCGCCGCCCGAGCGCCCCGGTCCGGGAGGTGCGGGCCAGCCCGTGCTCGGTCTTGTTCCAGCGGTGCGGATGCCGAGCCAATTCCAACACGGCGAGCCACGCCGCGAGGCTGCCGAGGAGGAAGTAGACGGGTAGCAGCAGCACGAGCGGCACGAGGTCGAACCATCCCCGCCGGAGGCAGCCGACGAGGCCGGGCAGGCACATTGCCGCGAGCCCGCCGAGGAACACCGTGATCGAGGCCGCTCTCTGGACGATGGCGCGGCCGTCGTCGGCCTCGACCGGACTGACGAGGTCGGCGAGACCGCCGAGCAGCATGAAGGGATAGAGCAGGGCCGAGACGACCGTGCCGGGCAGCAGCGCCAGCACGCACAGGCTCTCCGCCGCACCGAGGCGGCGATAGAGGTCGAGCGGGCGCCGCCCATGGGTGAAGCTCGTCTGCAGGAAGCCCTTCATCCAGCGGGTGCGCTGGCGCAGCCACTTGCGCGGATGGGCGAGCGCCTCCTCGAAGGTCGCGCTCGGCAGATCTCCGACATGGTAGCCCGCAAGCGCCATGCGCAGGCCGAGATCGGCATCCTCGGTGACGTTCCACGAATCCCATCCGTGGAGCTCGCGCAGGACGCCGGTGCGGAAATGCGTCGAGGTTCCGCCGAGCGGTGTCGGCATCCGCCACGCGGCCAAGGCCGGCCCAAGCACATCGAACAGGGCCGTGTACTCGATGGCGAACAGGCGCGGGAGCCAACCATCGCCGTGATTGTCGATCACGAGGCGGCCCTGGAGGCAGGCGGTGGAGGCCGGCGCGCGGGCAAACAGCGTCGCGGCGAGGCGAAGCTGTTCAGGTGAAATCACGTCTTCCGCGTCGTAGACCACGAGGTGCTCGCCGCGAGCGAGCGGCAGAGCCGCGTTCAACGCCCGCGGTTTCGTGCGCGGCATGCCCTCCGGGACGGTGACGATTTCGAAGCGGGCCGGAAGCGGGGTCGCGCGGAACGCCGCGGCGGTCTCCTCGTCGTCCGCCTCCAGAAGAAACTTGATGTCCAGCTTGGCTGCCGGATAGTCGAGCCGGCGTAGGGCGCCGAGCAGACGCGGCACGACCGGCGCCTCCCGGTAGAGGGCGATGAGTATCGTGTAGGTCGGAAGTTCTTCGTCCGTCAGGAGCGCAGGCCGCTTTACGGGCTCTTCGGCGCGAAGGATCTCGGCAGCCCCGATCCCGGCCGCGGCGAGGCGGAAGGTCAGCAGGGTCAGCATCAAGCCCTGGATCAGCAGCAGGAGGACGAAGCCGGCCATCGTCGGTAGGCGGGCGAGCAGGACGACAAGGGCGAACACGCAGCCGGCCAAGACAAGGTCGATCGCCAGCGGTCCGGGGCGGCAGGACCATTCGGGACGCAGACGCCCCAGGGTTTCGGAGGCATCCTCGGCGATGGCGGCCCCGTACCGTGCGAACAGGGCCTGTCGCAGGGTCGTCGGAGTCGTGATGGCGAGAGGCTGCGCCGATCGATCCGCCGCCGCGATCAGCCGCGCCACCGCCGCAC
>JAGTAM010000221.1 GCA_023422485.1 Pseudomonadota bacterium
CCGGGGCGCGTCCCGTCACATCAAGGGCCGCGCCCAGACCGCCCTCGGCGGCATCACGGGCGACCCCGCCCGCCAGATGCGCGGTGCCGTCAATCAGGTCGCCGGCGGCGCGCAATACGCCTACGGCAGCGCCCGTGACCGCGCGGAGGATCTCGCCCGCGACGGACGCCACATCGCCCATGCTGCCCGCGAGCGGGCCGACCACTGGATCGAGGACGGCCGACATTTCGTCGGCGACGCTCGGCGCCACGGCCGGGAGTATGGCCGCCGCGCCGTCCGCTACGCCGAGACTCACCGCACCTCCACCCTGCTCGGCCTCGTGGCCACCGCCTTCGCGCTCGGCTGGCTCGCGCGTCCCACTCGCTGAACGATTCAGACCGGGAGCATCGCCATGATCCGCAAGCTTCTCACCGCCCTCGTGCTGCCGAGGGTCATCGCCTTCGTCAGCCGCCGACTCACCGGCCGCACCGCGGCCCAGCCTCGCCATCGGCGCTGAGCCGAGCCGGCGACCTCACGAAACGGGAGCGAACACGCAATGAGCAAGGGTTACCCGTCGATGACGGCCCTGCTGGGCCTGCTGGCAATTGCCGGCTACCAGAACCGCGACAAGATCGCAGAGCTGCTGAAAGGCCACCAGGACCGGACAGGGCATGCTTCGGTCCCGCCGGTCCCGAATTCCGCTCCGAACCAGGGCGGCTCCGGTGCCCTCGACCACCTCGCGGGGCTGTTCGGCGGCATCGGCTCGGCCGGCGTCGGCGGCCTGATCGCCTCCGGGCTGAACGAACTCGTGGAGCATTTCACCAAGGGCGGCCAAGGCGAGGCGGCGCAGTCCTGGGTCCGGCAGGGACCGAACCGGGAAATCGCCGAGGCGGATCTGGAGCGCGCGATCGGGGCCGAGACTCTCGACCACCTCACGCAGCAGACCGGCCTGAGCCGCGCAGCTCTGCTGTCGCGGCTCTCGCGCGAACTTCCTTCCGCGGTCGATCGGTACTCGCCGGACGGGCGCCTGCCGGTCTGACCGTCCCGAACCGGGCGCGATCCGCCCGGTTCGCCCATCTCTTTCCCCTTTTCCCTCTGGAGACCCCGACCCGATGACGTTCCGCCCGATCGCGTGTGCCCTTCTGCTCCTCGTGAGCGGACCCGCTTTGGCCCAGGAGCCCGCGCCCGTCGCCGCGCACCCGGCGACGCTGAACGACGACCTTCGGGCGAAGTTCGTGGCCCAGGCGCCCGAGGACGTGGTGGCCTCGAAGCTGATCGGCCTGAGCATCCGCAACGGCGCGAACGAGACCATCGGCTCCGTCGCCGACGTGGTCTTCGACGAGCGGCGCGCGGTGAAGTCGTACGTCGTCAGCGTCGGCGGCTTCCTCGGCTTGAACGCCAAATACGTCGCCGTCGCGCCCGAGACCCTGAAGCTGTCGCGCAAGGACGGCGGGACCCTCGACGCGGTGATCGAGACCGACAAGGATCAACTCCGCGCCGCGCCGGAATACGTCTATCTCGGCTCCGAACCGAAGAAGTAATCGGACAGTCCGTCGGCCGTCGGCAGGAGCCGGTCACCTTGGCGAGGTCGGTCAAGGTTTAGCCGCAGGGCAAGCGGCCGAACGAGGAAGGGGAGGCCGGCGACGGAACGGCTTCCGGCGAACGGCCATTGTTCGTGGACCTTGCTCTCCGGCCCCGCTCACGATGGACAAGTTCCTCTACTATCTCGTCACCTTCCTCGAATCCGCCCTGTCGGTTGTCGGCATTCGCGCGACCTACGAGGAGCCCCGCTACGCCGTGGTCGAGCGGCTCGACCGCGGGGTGGAGATCCGCGCCTATGACGGCCGGGTGGCGGTGGAGACCGACGCCCGGGGCCAGCAGGATGGCGAAGCGTTCGGGCGTCTGTTCCGGTACATCACCGGGGCGAATGCCGGCGGGGCGCGCATCGCGATGACCGCGCCGGTCGAGACCGGAGGCCGCTTGATCGCGATGACGGTTCCGGTCGAACAGGGCGCGGGCGGCACGATGCGGTTCTACCTCCCGCGGACGGTGGCCGAGGCCGGAGCGCCTGAACCGACCGAGCCCGGCGTCCGGCTGGCACGAATCCCGTCCGAACGGCTGGCGGTCCTGCGCTTCTCCGGCAGCGCCACCGCCGAGGCACGCGAGGCACAAGCCCGGATCCTCGCCGAGGTGCTGGACAAAGCGGGACGAAAGCCGGCGGAGCCGCCCTTCTTCATGGGTTACGACCCTCCCTTCTCGATCCCCTTCCTGCGCCGGAACGAAGTCGCCGTGCGGTTGCCGCCCGCAAAGGCGTGACCGGCCGCAATCGTCCTCAGCGACCGTTGATCCAGTCGGCGGCTCCCGTGGCGGAACGGAATTCTTCGAGCGCGTGGATGCGGGCCTCCGGAATCGCTTCGCGAGCCATGGTTGCGAGCGCGTGGCCGGGGCCGAGTTCGAGTACGGTGTCGCAGCCGTATTCCCGGCAGGCCACGAGGCAAGCGGCCCAGTCGATCGTCTCAGAAATCTGGCGCGCCAGCTTCGACAAACCGGCCTGACCATCGAAGACGGCGGCGCCGTCGAGCCCGCTGATCAGACGCGGCGCACCCGGCGGCGGACGTCGCGGGCACTCGGCCGCGAGCGCCGCCTCGAAGCGACCGCTCGCCGCGCGAAGCAATGGCGTGTGCGAGGGCGTCCGCACCGGCAGCACGACGGCCCGCTGCGCTCCGGCCGCGTGGGCGGCGGAACAGACTGCGTCGAGCGCCGCGCGCGGACCGCCGACGACGGCGCTGTCGGCAGCGTTACGGATGGCGAGGTGGCAGCCATGGCGTCCGGCAATCGTCTCGATCTCGGCAAGGCGCAGCCCGCGAATGCCGGCCAGCGCGAAGCCCTCGCCGCTGGCCGCATCCATCGCTTCGGCGCGGGCGGCGGCGAGGCGAAGGATGGCCTCCGCTTCGAAGCGGCCGGCGCAGCCCCAGGCCGCGAGGTCGCCGATGCTGTAACCGGCGACGATCACGCGGGCCGGCCGCGCCGTCTCCACGATGGTCCAGCCCGCCAGCGCCGCGACGCAGCAGAGGATCAGCCCGGTGCGGTTGCCGTGAAGGTCCGCGCCCGGCGCGCGGACGAAGTCCCGCGGATCCCGCCCGAGGACGCGCTCCGCCGCCGCGAAGACCGGCGCGGCGGCGGGCCAGTCGGCGGTGAGGTCGAACATGCCCGGATGCTGGCCGCCCTGGCCGGAAAGGAGGACCGCGAGTGTCATGGTTGCGCCTCGACGGCATCCACGAACAGCGTCATGGCCAGGAGGTCGGCCGCGCCGCCGGGGCTGAGGTTGCGGGCGACGAAGGCGCGGTGCAGCGCCTGCGCATGCGAGCGCCAGCCGGCCCGCGCTACGCCGCCCTCGGCGATGAACCGCGCGGCCTCGGCCCGGGCGAAGTCGAAGCCTTCGCGGCCGCCCCGGTGCAGCAGGTTCGTGTCCTCCAGATGGGCGATCAGGGCGAGGCAGGCCTCCACCCGCGCGGCCACGCCGTCGCAGGGATGGAGCTGACGGCCCCGACGCAGGGCCGGCAGGCCGACCTTGTAGAGACTGGGAAAGCCGCTGGGAGCCTCGGCCGGCGCGCGGGTGCGCCGGGGGCGTGGAGCAGGAC
>JAGTAM010000223.1 GCA_023422485.1 Pseudomonadota bacterium
CGAGAAGCAGTGCAGCGTCTACACCATCGTGAAGCTGCGCCTCATCGCCTACATGAACGGCGCGCTGCCCCAGGTCGCGATCGAGCACGGCCGCAAGGGCCTCGCCGGCTCCGACCGCCCGACCATCGACGAGGTCGAGAGCGCCACCGTGCCGGGCGCCCGCGCCGAGCCGGCGGCGGCGTAGGGGTTTTTCGCAGATGGACGAGACCCAGACCCCCGAGCCGGCGCCCGAGACCAAGCCCGAGCTTCCGCCCTTCGTGACGGCGGCCAAACCCGCCTCCGACATCCGCACCCGCATCCAGGAGGCCGGCGGCCTGTCGCTCGACCGGCTGCCGATGCTCAGCGTGGTGTTCGATCGCCTTGCCACCGCCTGCAGCGACGCGACCAAGCATCTCGCCGCTTCCTCGACCTTCTACTCCCTAAGCGGCGTCGAGAGCGGGCGCTTCGGCGAGTTCCTCGACTCCTACGACGCCCACGCCGTGGTCGGCATCTTCCACGCGCCGGGCTGGGACGGGCATGTTCTCGTCGGGCTCGACCGCGACTTCATCTACACCATGACCGAGGTGCTGTTCGGCTCCGACGGCTCCGAGCCGCCGGTGGAAGACGAACGCACCTTCTCCGCGATCGAACTGCGCATCGCGCAGATGGTGTTCGAGCAGGTCGGCAAGGCGCTGGAATCCTCCTTCGGCCTCGTCTCGCAGACGAGCTTCCGCCTGGAGCGCACCGAGACCCGGATGGAGTTCGCGGTGATCGGCCGGCGCTCGAACAAGGCGGTGCAGGCCAAGTTCCTGCTCCAGGCGCTCAACCGCGGCGGCGAGATGTTCCTCATCATCCCGCAGACGGTGCTGAACCCGCTGCGCCCGGCGCTGTCCAAGGTGCTCACCGGCGAGTCGTCGGCGCGCGATCCGCGCTGGGCCGAGCAGATCGCGGCGGAGGTGCAGAAGACCACCGTGCGCCTGCGCGCCGTCCTCGAGGAGCGTCACCTGACCCTCGGCGAGATCGCCGGACTCAAGGTCGGACAGGTGCTCACGCTGGACGCGACACCCGCGACCCGGGTCAAGCTCGAAGGCAACGACCGGCCGCTGTTCTGGTGCCGGGCCGGGCAGTCGCAGGGCGCCTACGTCCTGCGGGTCGAGGACGCGATCAATCCGGAGAAGGAGGGCGCCCATGGGCTCCTTGGTTGACGGCATACTCCTCGTCGCGCTCGTGGCGACCAGCGCCTGCGTGGTGCCGATGTACCTCAAGCTGAAGCGCCTCGACCGGACCCAGGCCGAGTACGGCGCGGCGGTGGCCGCCTCCGGCGTGGCCTTGACCCAGGCCGGCGAGGCGGTGCGCGCCTTCAAGGAGGAGGGGCGCGAGGTGCTGGACGCCTTGAGTCTCAAGATCGACGAGGCGCGGACGGCCCTCGCCGAATTGGAAGCGTCGCGCGCGGCGCTGATCACGGCGCGCTCCGAGAAGGCGTGAGGCGGCCTGTGCCTCAATCGTTGCTCGGCTTGCCGGCTTTCTCGGTGATGGCGCCGGTCAGCGGATCGAGCCGAACCTTGACGGCCCGGCCGTCGCGGCTGGCCTTGGCCTTCCACACGCCGTCATCGGCCTCGATGCTGCGCACCGAGCCGTAGCCGGCCTCGGTCAGCTTGGTCAGGACTTGGTCGATCGGCATCCAATCCTTTCCGGGCGTGTCGGCCAAGGCCGGCACGGCGGCGAGGCCGGCGATCAGGGTGGCGGCGAGGACAGTCCTGAGGGGGTTCACGGGGGTCGGCTCCGGTCTCGGTGTCGTGATGCCTCCTGATGCCACCACACCGCCCCGCGATCCTGACGGGCGCTGTCAGCGGAATGTCAGCCGCCGCCGCAGGACGGAAGGGGTCCGCTCGCATCGCCGGCGACAGCCTCGCGTCAGCCAAGCCGGCTACACCGTCCTCACGCACGAAGCGGACCCGACGAGCCCGAGCGATGAGCAGCACCCCCTTTCCCGACACCGATCTGGCCGGCACCGAGCCCCGCGTCGGCGACGGGCGCAACCTCGATTCGATCCTGCGCATCCCGGTGCTGATGCAGGTCGTGCTGGGCTCGGCGACCATGCCCGTGGCCGATCTGATGAAGCTCGGGCGCGGCGCTGTCGTCCCTCTCGACCACCGGGTCGGCGAGCCGGTGGACGTGATGGTCAACGGCCGCGTCATCGCGCGGGGCGAGATCGTGATCGTCGAGGAGGACAATTCCCGCTTCGGCGTGTCGCTGACCGAGGTGGTCGGCCCGGCCGCCGCCGACCCGAACAGCTGAGCCTCGGCGAGAGCGGGCCGCCATGTCGTCGAGTCCCCTGGCATCGAGCCCCCTTTCCCCGGACGCCCTGCCCGTGGCTCCGGTCGCCACCCGCGCGGTGGGCCGACGGCTCGACCCCGTCGATCAGGTGGCGGCGCTGCTGCTCGCCATGGGCAAGCCCGCGGCGGGACGGCTGATCAAGTATTTCGAGCCGGACGAGCTCAAGCGCATCACCCGCTCGGCCTCGAATCTCGGCGCGGTCAGCCCCGAGCAGCTCGACACCGTGGTGGAGACATTCTCCGCCGAGTTCTCCGCCGGCAACAGCCTGATCGGCACTGCCAACGAGGTCGAGAAGCTGCTCAGCGGCCTGCTGCCGGCCGACCAGATCGCCGACATCCTCGCCGATGTGCGCGGCAATGCCACCCGCTCCGTCTGGGAGCGGCTCGGCACCGTGCAGGAGAGCGTGCTGGCGAGCTACCTCGTCAAGGAGCATCCCCAGACCGCGGCGCTGATCCTGTCCAAGGTGAAGCCCGCCACCGCCGCCAAGGTGATGGGCCATCTGCCCGCGCCCCTACGCAACACGGTGATGCGGCGGATGCTGAGCTTCAAGCCGATCGGCGACGACGTGCTGCACGCGATCGAGAAGACGCTGCACGAGGACTTCATGATCAACGGCGCGCGCAATTCCGGCGCCGACACGCACGCCAAGATGGCCGACATCATCAACAAGATGGAGCGCCAGCAGATGGACGACGTGCTCTCCAGCCTCGGCGAGTCGCGTCCGAAGTCGGTCGAGATCCTCAAGGGCCTGCTCTTCACCTTCGACGACATCGTCAAGCTGGCACCGCGCGCCCGCACCACCCTGTTCGACGCCGTGCCCAACGACCGGCTGGTTCTCGCGCTCAAGGGCACCGACGCGGAGTTCCGCACCACGGTGCTCAGCGCCCTCTCGGCGCGCGTGCGCCGCATGGTCGAGCACGAGCTGAACGGCGGCGAGCCGGCGGCGCAGCGCGACGTCTTGGAAGCGCGCCGCTCCATTACCGACATGGCCATGGATATGGCCGGGCGCGGGGAGATCGAGATCAATCCGGGAGGCGAGGATGACGCGCTCATCCGTTGACGCCCGTCGCACCTGCCGCGCCCGCGGGCAGGACTGATCCGTGGCAGGGGACGAGGACAAGGAGAGCAAGACCGAAGCCGCCACCGAGCGGCGGGTCCGCGAAGCGATCGAGAAGGGTGACATCCCGTTCTCGCGCGAGGCGCCCGTTTTCGCCTCGACGCTGGGCCTGCTGATCGCGCTCGCCCTGTTCGCGCGGGGTCAGGCGGCGCAGCTCGCGGGCGACTTCGCGCCGATCCTCGACGATCCGCGCGGATTCTCCCTGGAGACCGGCGGCGACGCGATGCTGCTCCTGAGCCGCGTGGCGATGGCGGCGGGCCGCTTCCTGCTGCCGATCCTGCTGATCCTGGCAGCCTGCAGCCTGGCGGCCTCGCTGCTGCAGAACCTGCCGCGCCTCGTCCTCGATCGGATCACGCCGAAATGGTCGCGGGTCTCGCCGATGGCAGGCTTCTCGCGGATCTTCGGAACTTCGGGTCAAGTCGAGTTCCTGAAATCCGTCGTTAAATTCCTTGCGGTCAGTGTCGTCGCCCTTCTGCTCCT
>JAGTAM010000240.1 GCA_023422485.1 Pseudomonadota bacterium
CCTCAGGATGAGGGGATTGGTCGGGATTGGCGGCCTGTTGACCTTTCCTTGGTAGTCCCCTCCGACCGTCGGCGCACTGCCCTGGGCGACCGAACCAGAATCCGAGAGAACCACGTTGGCAGACGACAAGGACGCCCCCGGCGCCGGCACACCCCCGCCCGCGACCGACATCAAGCCCGTCTCCATCACCGACGAGATGCGCCGTTCCTATCTCGATTACGCCATGAGCGTGATCGTGAGCCGGGCGCTGCCCGATGCCCGCGACGGCCTCAAGCCCGTGCACCGGCGCATCCTCTACTCGGCCTTCGAGTCGGGGCACCTGCCGGAGCGCAAATACGTCAAGTCGGCCCGCATCGTCGGCGACGTGATCGGTAAGTACCACCCCCACGGCGACCAATCGATCTACGACGCCTTGGTCCGCATGGCGCAGGACTTCTCCATGCGCCTGATGCTCATCGATGGGCAGGGCAATTTCGGCTCGGTCGACGGCGATCCCGCCGCGGCCATGCGCTACACCGAATCGAGGCTCGCCAAGCCCGCCGTCGCGCTGCTGACCGACATCGACAAGAACACCGTCGATTTCAGGCCCAACTACGACGAGGCCCACGAGGAGCCGACGGTCCTCCCCGCGCGCTTCCCGAACCTGCTGGTCAACGGCGCGGGCGGCATCGCGGTGGGCATGGCCACCAACATCCCGCCGCACAATCTCGGCGAGCTGGTCGATGCCTGCATCGCGCTGATCGACGATCCGGCCCTCACCATCGAGGCGCTCAACGAGATCGTGCCGGGTCCCGACTTCCCCACCGGCGGCATGATCCTGGGCCGCGCCGGCACCCGGCAGGCCTACACCACCGGCCGCGGCTCGATCATCATGCGCGCCCGCTCGCATGTGGAAGAGCTGCGGAAGGAGCGCGAGGCGCTGATCTTCACCGAGATCCCGTATCAGGTGAACAAGGCGACGCTGATCGAGAAGATCGCCGAGCTGGTCAAGGACAAGCGCATCGAGGGTATCTCGGACCTGCGCGACGAATCCGACCGCGACGGCATGCGCATCGTCGTCGAGATCAAGCGCGACGCCATGGCCGACGTCGTCTTGAACCAGCTCTACCGCTACACCCCACTCCAGACCTCGTTCGGCGCCAACATGGTGGCGCTCAACGGCGGGCGCCCGGAGCTGATGAACCTGAAGGACCTGCTCCAGGCCTTCAACGACTTCCGCGAGGAGGTCGTCTCCCGGCGCACCAAGTTCCTGCTCAACAAGGCGCGCGAGCGCGCCCACGTGTTGTGCGGCCTGGCGATTGCGGTCGCCAACATCGACGAGGTGATCCGCCTGATCCGCACCTCGCCGGACCCGAACACCGCCCGCGAGGCCTTGATGGCCCGCGACTGGCCGGCGCACGACATCGCCCCGCTGATCGCGCTGGTGGACGATCCGCGCCACCGGGTCGCCGATGACGGCACCTACCGCCTGTCGGAGACGCAGGCCCGCGCCATCCTCGATCTTCGCCTGCAGCGCCTCACCGCGCTCGGCCGCGACGAGATCGGCGACGAGTTGAAGAAGCTCGCCGACGAGATCGCCGACTATCTCGACATCCTGCGCTCGCGCGCCCGCATCCAGGCGATCGTCAAGGACGAGCTGGCCGAGGTGCGCGAACTCTTCGCGACGCCGCGCAAGACCGAGATCATCGATTCCGACTTCAGCGTCGAGGACGAGGATCTGATCGCCCGCGAGGACATGGTCGTGACCGTGTCGCACGCCGGCTACGTCAAGCGCGTGCCGCTCTCGACCTACCGGGCGCAGAAACGCGGCGGCAAGGGCCGCTCCGGCATGGCCACCCGCGACGAGGATTTCGTCACGCGGCTGTTCGTCGCCTCGACCCACACGCCGGTCTTGTTCTTCTCCGACCAGGGCCAGGCCTACAAGGAGAAGGTCTGGCGCCTGCCGGTGGCCGCGCCGAACGCGCGGGGCAAGGCGCTCGTCAACATCCTGCACCTGCAGAACGAGGGCGAGCGCATCACCACCATCATGCCGCTGCCTGAGGACGAGGCGTCCTGGGAGACGCTCGACGTGATGTTCGCCACCGCCTCCGGCAATGTCCGGCGCAACAAGCTGTCGGACTTCGTCCAGGTCAATCGCAACGGCAAGATCGCGATGAAGCTCGATCCGGGCGATCACATCGTCCATGTCGAGATCTGCCGCGCCGACCAGAACGTGCTGCTCACCACGGCTCTCGGCCAGTGCATCCGCTTCCCCGTCGAGGACGTGCGCGTCTTCAAGGGCCGCGACTCGACCGGCGTGCGCGGGATCAACCTGGGCAAGGACGACACCGTCATCTCGATGGCGATCCTCAACGCCTTCGACGCTTCGCCCGAGGAACGCGCCGGCTATCTGAAGATGCGCCGGGCGGTGATCGGCGATGCGGGCGAGGCCGAGGAGGCGACCGATGCCGAGGAGACGACCGACGAGGCGGCGATCTCGCAGGAGCGCTACACCGAGATGAGCGCGCACGAGCAATTCGTGCTGACCCTGTCCGAGCGCGGCTTCGGCAAGCGCTCGTCCTCCTACGAGTACCGCACCTCCGGCCGCGGCGGCAAAGGCATCACGGCGATGCGGGTCAATGCCCGCAACGGCCACCTCGTCGCCTCCTTCCCCGTCGAGGCCTCCGACCAGATCATGCTCGTCACCAATGCCGGTCAGCTCATCCGCGTGCCGGTGGACGACATCCGCATCGTCGGCCGCGCTTCGCAGGGCGTGACGGTGTTCAACACCGACAAGGCCGAGCGCGTCGTCTCGGTGGAGCACATCGAGGGCGAGGAGGAGAACGGCGAGGACGAGGCCTGATACGGTCTCCGATTATTCCTTCGGTGCTGCCTCCCGTCATTCCGGGTCGCCGGAGGCGAACCCGGAATCCACGACCGGCCGCCATGGTTCGACCGGGGACGGGCACCGCGCATCACGGGAGGATTCCGGGTTCCGCGACGCGGCCCCGGAATGACAGGAGTCGGAAACCCATCGGGTTCCGTTTGCGGGGAAAATGCTCTAGGCCCGTTCCCGTGACGACCCGCACCGCCCTCTATGCCGGTTCCTTCGATCCGGTCACCAACGGCCATCTCGACGTGGTGCGGCAGGCCTGCCGCCTAGTGCCGCGGCTGGTGCTCGCCATCGGCGTGCATCCGGGCAAGGCGCCGTTGTTCTCGGCCGAGGAGCGCGCCGCCCTGCTGCGCGAGACCTGCGGGCCGCTGGCCGCCGCCGAGGGCGCGAGCCTCGATGTCGTCACCTTCGACGACCTCGCCGTCTCGGCTGCCCGGCGCTGCGGTGCCCGCCTGTTCATTCGCGGCCTGCGCGACGGCACCGATCTCGACTACGAGATGCAGCTGGCGGGCATGAACGGCGCCATGGCCCCCGAGGTCCAGACCGTATTCCTGCCCGCCTCCACCGGCGTGCGGCCGATCACCGCGACCCTGGTGCGCCAGATCGCGGCCATGGGCGGTGACGTCTCGCCCTTCGTGCCGCCGGTCGTGGCTGCGCAGCTCGCTGTCCGCTTCGCGAAATCCTGATCCTCACCACGGAGCTTTTGCCCGCATGAATCGCCGCCACGCCCTCCTCGGCCTCGCTCTCTCCGCCGCGCTCTTCGCCGCCCCGGCGCGGGCCGGCGAGAACACCGTCACCCTCGAGACCAAGGACGGGCGTGTCACGATCGAGCTGCGTCCGGAGATCGCGCCGAAGCACGTCAAGCAGCTCAAGACGCTGATCTCGCAGGGCTTCTACAACGGCTTGAAGTTTCATCGGGTCATCGACGGCTTCATGGTCCAGACGGGCGATCCCAAGGGCAACGGCACCGGCGGCTCCAGCCTGCCCAACATCCCCGCCGAGTTCTCCTCCGCCCCGTTCAAGCGCGGCACGGTCGGCATGGCCCGCTCGGGCGATCCGAACTCGGCCAATTCGCAATTCTTCATCTGCATCGGCGACGCCGAGTTCCTGAACAACAACTACACCGTCGTCGGCGTCGTCACCTCCGGAATGGACGTGGTCGACAAGATCAAGAAGGGCTCCAAGGCCAATAACGGCTCGGTGCAGGATCCCGACAAGATCGTGAAGATGACCCTTGGAGGCGGCCAATAGCGGCCGAACGCATCGGGCGTCGCCGGGCGGGCCAACTCGCCGGCCTCTTCCTGGCCGGCCTCGCCCTGCTCGCACCGGGCAGTGCGGATGCGTTCGAGGGCATTGAACCCTGGCGCACCCTGCCCCAGACCTTGCGGGGCACGCAGCATGTGCCACTGCCCGCGGCAGGGCCGGCGCCGGCCCCGGCCGACACCTTGCGGGCCCTCTACCCGGCGCTTGCCGCCTGCTGGCGGGTGCCGGAGGGCCTGAGCCGGTTCGAGCGGGCGGAGATCACGGCGCGTCTCTCGCTGCGCCGGGACGGCTCGGTGATCGGCACGCCGCAGATCACCTTTGCCAAGGCGCCGGGCGACGCGAGGACCCGGGACATCCTGATTCGGGCGACGCTCGACGCGATCGCCCGCTGCACGCCGGTCCGGCTCACCCCGGCCCTCGGCGGAGCCATCGCGGGGCGCCCTCTGGCGCTGCGCTTCATCTACGACGGACCCAAAGGACAGGGAATTTAAGCCATGGCAGAGACGAACGAGACCATCGTCCTGGAGACCACGAAGGGCCGCGTCGTCATCGCGCTGCGCCCCGACCTCGCTCCCAACCACGTCGAGCGGATCAAGACCCTGGCGTCGCAAGGCTTCTACGACGGCGTGCCGTTCCACCGCGTCATCGACGGCTTCATGGCCCAGACCGGCGACCCGACCGGCACCGGCTCCGGCGGCTCCGAGCTGCCCGACCTGAACGCCGAGTTCAACGCCGAGCCGCATGTGCGCGGCACCTGCTCGATGGCGCGCACCAACTTCCCGCACTCGGCGAACTCGCAGTTCTTCATCTGCTTTTCCGACGCCCGCTTCCTCGACCGCCAGTACACGGTGTGGGGCAAGGTGATCGAGGGCATGGAAGTCGTCGACACGATCAAGCGCGGCGAGCCGGTGCAGAACCCGGACAAGATCGTCAAGGCGACCGTTTCCGCCTGATCACCGCGACGTTGAGGCATGACGCTGTCCCGGATGCGCGTGAGCGCGTCCGGGATCGCCTTTTGTAAG
>JAGTAM010000255.1 GCA_023422485.1 Pseudomonadota bacterium
TGGAGTCAGGCGTATGGGCTCGGTTCGCACTCTCGTCGGCGTCCGCGCCCTGCGGACGATGGCGCTGGCAGGCGCCTCACTGCTCGCTCTCACCGCAGGCGCCGCGGCGCAGCAGGCGACCGCGCGCCTGGAAGAGTTGTCGGTCGAGGGCAGCGGCCGGGGCGCCGGCGCCACCGGCGGCGGTCAATCCGCCCAGCGCGGCGCGGACGGGCGTGCGGCGCCCGAGGATCCGCGCGGCCCGGTTACGGGCTACGTCGCCACCCGCTCGGCCACCGCGACCAAGACCAACACCCCGCTGATCGAGACCCCGCAATCGATCACCGTGGTCGGCCGCGAGCAGATCGACGCGCAGAAGGCGCAGACGCTGACCCAGGCGACGCAGTACACGGCCGGCGTCTATTCCGGCACCTTCGGCGCCGACACCCGCGTCGACTACTTCACCCTGCGCGGCTTCATCGCCAGCGATTACGGCATCTACCGCGACGGTCTGCAGGTGCTGAACTACGGCTTCGGCACCTTCAAGGTCGAGACCTTCGGCCTGGAACGGATCGAGGTGCTGCGCGGCCCCGCAGCCGTGCTGTTCGGCGCCGGCAATCCGGGCGGCATCATCAACCAGATCACGAAACGCCCCACGACCCAGCCCTTCGGGTATGTCGAGGTCGGCGGCGGCTCGTTCGGGCAGGTCTACGGCGCCTTCGACATCGGCGGCCCGGTCGACGATTCCGGCCACTGGTTCTACCGTCTGACGGGCTTCGGGCGGCAGGGCGGGACCCAGGTCGAGGGCGCGCCCGACGACCGGGCCTACATCGCGCCGGCCCTGACCTACCGCCCGGATGCCGGCACCTCGCTCACCCTGCTGACGAGCTACCAGCGCGACTCGACCGCGGTGACGGCCAACTTCCTGCCCTATCTCGGCACCGCTCGGCCGAACCTGAGCGGGCTGCGCATCCCGCGCTCGCTCAATGTCGGCGATCCCGGCATCAACACCTTCCAGCGCGAGCAGGCCTTCGCGGGCTACGAGTTCGAGCACGCCTTCAACGAGACCTGGACCTTCCGACAGAACCTCCGCTACTCGTTCAGCGACGCCTTCCAGAATTCCTATCTCAACCAGACCGGCTACGCCGACGCGGCGCAGACCCAACTGGCGCGCTACCAGTTCCTGACGAGTGCGAAGGTCGGGATCTTCCAGGTCGACAACCAGGCCGAGGCACGCTTTTTCGACGGCTACTTCGCCCACGACCTCCTGATCGGCCTCGACTACAAGCGCTACGACCTGCACGACAACCAGGGCACCAACTTCGCGGCGGGCTACAGCGTCACCCCGCTGAGCATCATCAACCCGATCTACGGTCAGATCCTGGGCCGCCCGGCGCCCTACCTCGTCAATTCGGACACCTTCCAGCAGCTCGGCATTTACATTCAGGATCAGATCAAGCTCACGGACCGGCTGACCCTGGTGCTCGGCGGCCGCCAGGACTTCGCCGACAACGTGGTGCGCGACCGGCTCAGCCCGACCAACAGCAGCCGCCGCAGCGACGAAGCCTTCAGCGGCCGCGCCGCCCTGATCTACAACTTCCCCGAAGGGCTCGCGCCCTATGTCAGTTACTCGACCTCGTTCCAGCCGCAGATCGGCTCGGACGCCAACGGCCGGAGCTACGCGCCGGAATACGGCGAGCAGGTTGAGGTGGGCGTCAAGTTCGAGCCCGTCGGCTACGGCTTCTTCCTGACGGCGGCGGCCTTCGACCTCGTGCGCCAGAACGTGCTGCAGCCGGTGCCCGGCACCTTCTTCAGCGCGCCGCTCGGCGAGGTGCGCTCGCGCGGCGTCGAGGTCCAGGCCGTCGCCAATCTCGCGCAGGGGCTGAACCTCGTCGGCGCCTTCACCGCCTACGACCTCCAGACCATCAAGGGCAACGCCGATCAGGTCGGCCGCACCCCGACCCGCATCCCCGAAGTGCTGGCCTCGGTCTTTGCCGACTACACCATCCCGACCGGCGATTGGCGCGGCTTCGGCTTCGGCGGCGGCGTCCGCTATGTCGGGCGCTCCTTCGCCGACGTCGCCAACACCCTGACGGTGCCGGAATACGTGCTGTTCGACGCGCAGATCCACTACACCTGGGACAACTGGCGCGCGGCGATCAACGCCACCAACATCGGCGACCGCCGCTTCGTCTCCTCCTGCATCTCGGCCAACGAGTGCTTCTACGGCGAGGCCCGCCGCGTGCTGGCGAGCGTGAGCTACAAGTGGTGAGTCGCCGCAGGGCCCGTCCGCGGGCCCTGCACGCGCTTGGAGGCGGCCGGCGGCCGGGCTATCTCGGGTTCGCTTAAGCGGATCATGAGAATCCGCTCGCTCGAGGAACGCCTGCCGTCATGATCGTCCGTCCCCTTCTCGCCGCCGCCGTGGTCGCCGGCCTCGTCTTTCCCGCCGCCGCGCAGGAGCCGGCCGCCCCGCCGCCCGCTTCGCAGGAGCCCTCGAAGGAGGCCGCGCCGCCGCGGCCGATCCGCAACGCGCCGAGCCCGCGGGCGCTGGAATTTGCCGCCTACATCTTCTCGGCGGTCAATGTCTGCGGCTACCGGCTCAACACGTCGGAGTTCGAGGCGCTGCTCGCCAAGCAGAACACGCGGCCCGAGGATGTCAGCCCGCGCGGGCCCTTCGGCAACCGGGTGATCGGCATCTTCACGCTGATGTCCAACCAGATGAACCTCAACCGCGAGCAGTCCTGCCTCGCGGTGGCCGGGGAATACGGGCCCGAGGGGAGCGTGGTGAAGAACGTCCTGCTGCCGCCGGGCTCCGACGCGCCGCCCGCCGCGCCCGGAGGCAAGCCGGCACAGCCGTAGCGGTTGCGCGCGTCGGCGGCTCCCCGTTCACGCGAAATGCTGTAGAGGGACGGGGCAGACCTCCGTCCGACTCTTCCGCTGGCCCTGGCCCCATGTCCGTGATCGACCCCGTGCTTCGCCCTCAGCCGCGCCCCGGCGTGCTCGCCATCGAGGCCTACGTGCCCGGCAAGAGCGCCGCGCCGGGTGTGGCGAAGATCCACAAGCTCTCCTCCAACGAGACGCCGCTGGGCCCGAGCCCGCGGGCGATCGAGGCGGTGCGGGCCGAGGCCGCGACGCTGGCGCTGTATCCCGATGGCAGTGCCACCCGCCTGCGCGCGGCGATCGGCGCCCGCTACGGGCTCGATCCCGCCCGCATCGTCTGTGGCGCGGGCTCGGACGAGCTGCTGACCCTGCTGGCGCTCGCCTTCGTCGGTCCGGGTGACGAGGGCATCTTCTGCGAACACGGCTTCCTCGTGTACCGCATCGCGATCCTGACGGCGGGCGGCACGCCGGTGGTGGCGCCGGAGACGAACCTGACGGCGGATGTCGACGCGATCCTCGCCGCGGTGACGCCGCGCACCCGGATCGTCTATCTCGCCAACCCCAACAACCCGACCGGCACCTACCTGCCGTTCGAGGAGGTGCGCCGCCTGCAGGCCGGCCTGCCGGGCAACGTGTTGCTCGTGCTCGACGGCGCCTATGCCGAGTATGTGCGCGCCAACGACTACACCGCCGGCCTCGAACTCGCCCTCGACGCGCCCAACGTCGTGATGACGCGCACCTTCTCGAAGATCCACGGGCTGGCGGCGCAGCGCATCGGCTGGATGGTCGGCTCCGAGGCGGTGGTCGATGCGGTCAACCGCATCCGCGGGCCGTTCAACGTCTCGGCCGCGGCCATCGCAGCGGGGGCGGCGGCGATCGCCGACGAGGCCCATGTCGCGGCGGCGGTGGCCCACAACGACGAATGGCTCGCCTGGCTCACCCGCGCGGTCGAGGCGCTCGGGCTCGCGGTGACGCCGAGCGTCGGCAACTTCCTGCTCGTCCACTTCTCCGACGCGCCCGGCCGCACGGCGGCGGAGGCGGATGCGCATCTGACGCGCGCCGGCGTGATCGTGCGGCGGGTCTCCTCCTACGGCCTGCCCAACGCCCTGCGGGTGACCGTCGGCAGCGCGGAGGCCAACCGCGCCTTCGTCGATGCGCTGACCGCCTTCCTGGGACCGCAGCGCTCGTGAGCCCGGTGGTGGAGCGCCTCGCCATCGTCGGGCTCGGTCTGATCGGCTCCTCGATCGCCCGCGGTGCCCGGACCTACGGGCTCGCCCGCGAGATCGTGGCGGTCGACCGCGATGCCGGCGTGATCGAGCGGGTGAAGGCGCTGGGGCTGGCCGAGACGGCGAGCACCGAGGCGTCGGCGGTCGCCGGGGCCGATCTCGTCATCCTGTGCGTGCCGGTGGGCGCCATCGGCGACGTGGCGGCCCAAATCGCGCCACACCTGAAGCCCGGCGCCGTCGTCTCCGACGTCGGCTCGGTGAAGGCGGCGGTGGTGGCGTCCGTCACCCCGAATCTCTCTGAAAAGAATCCGTTCGTGCCGGCGCATCCGGTGGCGGGCACCGAGTATTCGGGGCCGGATTCGGGCTTCGCCACCCTGTTCTCGAACCGCTGGTGCATCCTCACCCCGCCGGAGGGGGCCGACCCGGCGGCGGTGGAGCGGGTGCAGGGCCTGTGGCAGGGCCTCGGCGCCATCGTCGAGACCATGACGCCCGAGCACCACGACCTCGTTCTCGCCATCACCAGCCACGTGCCGCACCTGATCGCCTACAACATCGTCGGCACGGCGGCCGACCTCGAAGAGGTGACGCAGTCGGAGGTCATCAAGTTCTCCGCCGGCGGTTTTCGCGATTTCACCCGCATCGCCGCCTCCGACCCGACGATGTGGCGCGACATCTTCCTGACCAACCGCGACGCGGTGCTGGAGATGCTCGGGCGCTTCAACGAGGATCTGTCGGCCCTGTCGCGGGCGATCCGCTGGGGCGACGGCGAGGCCCTGCACGACCTGTTCACCCGCACCCGCGCGATCCGCCGCGGCATCGTCGCCATGGGTCAGGAGACGGCCGAGCCGGATTTCGGGCGCGCCCGCAACGCGGCGGCGCCCGTGGCGCAGCAGAGCTGAAGGAGAGGCGCGGAAAATGCGGACATTCGCCATCGTGGCCGTGGTCGAGGGCGCGGCGCCCGACCTGTTCGAATGGCTCGCCTTTCACCGGGCGGTCGGCGTGCGTCACTTCGTGATCTACGACAACGGCCTCACCGCCGAGTCGGCGGCCCTCCTGACGGCGCACCAGGGCATCGGCGTCACCACCCTGCCCTGCCCGACGCGCATCGACATGACGCCGCGGTTTGCCGGCTATAACCATTTCCTCGCCTCGCGGGCGCGGCTGTTCCGCTTCGCCGCCTTCCTCTCGCTCGACGAATTCCTGGTGCCGGCGCCCGGCCGCTCGATCCAGGACTGGATCGCCCGCATCCCGCCCCATGCCGGCGCCGTGGTGGTCAACCGACGCGTCTTCGACACCGCAGGGCCGGACGAGACCCCCGCCGGGCTCGTGCTGCGCCGCTTCCCCCGCGCCCTCGCAGACCCGGAGGACGAGGCGAACCGCCCCGTCACGGCGATCTACCGGCAGGGCGCGGTCGGCGCGATCATCGACACGGGTCTGGCGACGCTGGTCCAGGGCGAGCGGCTGATGAGCGATTTCAGCCCCGCCGCGACGGATCCGGCGCGGCCCGGCGCCGTGCTCGGCGTGCGGCAAGGCGAGATCCGGCTCAACCATTATCCCCGCCCCGCCCCGGCGGCGTCCGCGACGGGGCCGCGCGCGGAAGCCGAGTCGTGCTTCCGGACGCAGAACTGGGTCGGGCCGACCCTCGATGAGATGCGCCACTTCCTGGCCTATGCCGAGGGGATCTGTG
>JAGTAM010000025.1 GCA_023422485.1 Pseudomonadota bacterium
CAACCTGTCCTCCTCGTCGCGCTCCTATGTCGGCCTGTCGGGCTTCGGCAACGAGCTGGTCAGCGAGGAGCCGCTCGAGGGCTGAGGAAGGGCGGCGCACCCCTTGCGGGCAAGCGCGGCCGTTCCCAGTTCCTAATCGAGGCGGCCCTTCGCCGCCGGTTGCGGAAAAGGAGCGTGCATGGTCCTCGTCCCCTGTCCCGCCTGCGATCACCGCGTCTCGGACAAGGCGTTCGCCTGCCCCTCCTGCGGGCATCCCGGCAGCCGGGCCGACCGGCACGGCCTCGTGCCGGCGCTCGGCCGCGTCGCCGGAACCTATGTCTCGGCGAACGCCATCACCGGCGCGATCCTCGGAAGCGTGATGTTCCTGAGCGTCGCCGCGGTGCTCATCACGCTGATCCTGACCCACCGGTAGGCGCCCCGCCTGGGCGCGGTGCCGGTCACCGCCCCATCAGCGCATCCACATGCGCGGCGACCGAGCGGGCGAGCCCGTCGAGGCTGTAGCCGCCCTCCAGGATCGAGACGACGCGCCCGCCCGCGTGGCGGTCGGCGACCTCCATCAGCCGCCGCGTGGCCCAGCCGAAATCCGCCTCTTCGAGCTGGATGTTGGCCAGCGGGTCGAGCTTGTGCGCGTCGAACCCGGCCGAGATCACGATGAGATCGGGGGCGAAGGCATCAAGCCGCGGCAGGATCCGCGCCTCGAAGGCCTCGCGGAAAATCTCGCTGCCATCGAAGGCCTTGAGCGGCGCGTTGACGATGGTGTCGTGGTCGCCGCGCTCGCCCGTTCCGCCCGTGCCGGGAAACAGCGGCATCTGGTGGGTCGAGGCGTACATCACGCTCTTGTCGGCCCAGAAGATATCCTGCGAGCCGTTGCCGTGATGGACGTCGAAATCCACCAGCGCGACGCGGGTGGCGCCGAACGCCTTCTGGGCGTGGCGCACGGCGATCGCCGCGTGGTTGAACAGGCAGAAGCCCATGGCGCGGTCGCGCTCGGCATGGTGGCCGGGCGGGCGCATGGCGACGAAGGCGTTGGCGCACTCGCCCTTCATCACCGCATCGACCGCGTGATTCGATCCGCCGATGGCGTGCAGGCAGGTGTTGAGCGAGCCCGGCGACATCAGCGTATCGCCGTCGATCTGGAAGAAGCCCTCGCTGGGTGAAGCCGAGACGATGGTCTCGATGAAGGCCGCCGGGTGGACGAGTTCGGCGACCGAAGCCTCCGCCTTCGGGGCGTGGCAGCGGACGAGGGCGGAGAAGCGCTCGTTCTCGAGGGCGCTCTCCACCGCCTGCATGCGGGCGGGCCGCTCCGGATGCCCGGTCGGGACCGCGTGTTCGGCGGCGCTCGGATGGGTGACGTACAGGGTGCTCAGGGCCGTTTCTCCCGGGTGCGCGAAACGGTGATGCCGAGCGTCGGCGGTCCCGCCTCGTCACGCGCCGCCCTGCGGGGGCAGGGCAACCTTTGTTGCCGATGCGGCGCTTCCGGCTCCCGCCAGGTTTGCCGTTCCGGTTGGCTCGAACTTGTCGATCTTGTCGCCCGCACGCAACAGGGCAAACCGGGACAACGGCCCGGATTACGTTCTTCCACAAAGGTCCGCTCGCAGCCCAAGCACGGCCATAAAGACAGGCTCAACCTGCGGTCGTCTCCTCGTACGACCGGCCTTACGCCATGTCTCCCTTGCCCGCCCTCGTTCGCCTCGCAGGGCTTCTTCCGGTGGCCGCAGGCTTGGCGGCCTGTCAATCGCAGACGTCGCAGGTCGCGCCGCCGGTTCAGGCGGTCGCCCAATTGCCCGCCGTCCCGCCGCTGCCGCCGGGACCGGAACGGGACGCGGCCTGGATGAAGCTCGCGCCGAAAGCGCCCCTCGATCCGGCATTGGCCCGCACCCCGGTCGATTTCGCCACGCGCGAGCCCGTCGGCACCATCGTGGTCGATACGACCGAGCGGCGGCTCTACCTCGTTCAGTCCGGCGGCAAGGCCATGCGCTATCCGGTCTCCGTCGGCCGGGCGGGGCTCGCATGGACCGGGCGCGCGGAGATCGACCGCAAGCTCGAATGGCCGGACTGGAACCCGGCCCCCGAGATGATCGGGCGCCATCCCGACCTGCCGCTGCGCCTGGAGGGCGGACCGTTCAGCCCGATCGGGGCCCGCGCCCTCTATCTCGCGCAGAATCGCAAGGACACGCTCTACCGCATCCACGGCACCAACGAGCCGGAGACGATCGGGCAGGCGGTCTCCTCGGGCTGTATCCGCATGCTCAACGAGGACGTGATGGACCTCTACGAGCGCGTGCCGGTGGGGACCAAGGTCGTGGTGCGATGAAGAGAGTCTTACTTTCGACCGGCAAGATTTCCGAAAGGCTCAATCGTGAGCCTACGTTTACCTGAACACGGGTTCAGATTTGGCCATTAACCTCTTCGAGCGTTGTCGGTCCGTATTGTCAGCACAGACACGGACAAACACCGGCGACACCAGGCCGGGGAGGCATCAAACCATGACCAACACTGCGCTTGAACTGTTCTGCACGCGCATCGTCGATGCCGGCCGCCTGACCCAGGACGACGTCCGCGAGCTCGCCCGCGAGATCCTGCCCGACGGCATCATGGGCCGCGAAGAGGCCGACCTGCTGCTGGCGCTCGACCGCGCCGTCGCCGACATCCACGAGGGCTTCGCCGCCTTCGTCACGGCTGAAGTCGTGAACTTCGCCGTCTACGGCGAGCGCCCCACCGGTATCATCACCCGCGAGATGTCCGCGTGGCTCTCCGCCTCGATCGCCGGCCGCAAGGGGCCGACCGCCCTGGGCAGCCGCATCGCCATGGAGATCGTGCGCGAGGCCGAGACGAGCGACGAGACGCTGATCGCCTTCGCCCTCAAGGCCAAGAGCGCTCTGGCCAAAGTCGCGGCTGCCAACTCCGCCGAGTGCCGTATCGGTGGGCTGTCCTGCGCTGCATGATGAATTCAGTTTTGGGACCCGACGCACCCGGAATCGCGGCGCCGCCGCCAGCATCCGAGCAGTGTCGAAATTCGAATTGAGAGCCGGTCAATCGAATTTCACCGAAGCTGGCCTTTTGGGCGATGCGGCACAGCTTCCCCCACCCGCGCAACTGCTTTATCGGGATGCGTTCGGGCTTGCCTTCGGGAGGGGCGGGCCGAG
>JAGTAM010000435.1 GCA_023422485.1 Pseudomonadota bacterium
GGCGGCGTCGCCCACAAGCCCTGGCGCAACCGGGAGGCCGAGGCGCTGCTGCAGGGCAAACCCGCCACCCGCGAGACGTTCAAGGCGGCCGCCGAGCTGATCCTGCGCGAGGCCAAGCCGCAGGCGACCAACGGCTTCAAGATCGAGCTGGCGCGCCGCGCCATCGTCCGCGGCCTGGAGCAGGCCGCCGCCGGCACGCCCCAGTCCCAGTCCGACAAGCGCATCCAGTAAGGAGCCGCCCATGACCGTTCAGATCAGCACGGCGGCTGGCCGCGACCGTTTCGTCGGCAGCGCCGTCAGCCGCGTCGACGGCCCGGCCAAGGTCACCGGCCTCGCCAAATATGCCGGCGAGTTCGCCGCCCCCGACCTCGCCTACGGCGTGGTGGTGTCGAGCGCCATCGCCAAGGGCAGCATCCGGGGCATCGATGTCTCCGCCGCCGAGGCGGTGCCCGGCGTGATCAAGGTGCTCACCCACGAGAACCGCCCGGCCACCTCCGACAATCCGGAGGATTACCAGGACGCGGTGGCGCCCCCCGGCGCGCCGTTCCAGGCGCTGGCTTCTAACCGCATCGTCTTCTCCGGCCAGCCGGTGGCCCTCGTCGTCGCCGAGGATTTCGAGACGGCGCGCTACGCCGCCTCCCTGGTGCGGGTCGATTACGGGGTCGTAGCCCCTCGCACCGACCTCGCGGCGCAGGCGCCCGAAGCCTACGATCCGCCGATGAAGCGGGCCGGCATCAAGCCGCCGCCGGAGCCGTGGGGCGATGCCTCGACGGCGTTCGACGCGGCCGAGATCCGCGTGAACGGCCAGTACCGGATGGCCGACGAGCACCACAACCCGATGGAGCCGCACGCCTCGACCGTCGTCGTGGAGAAGGACGGCACCTACACCGTCTACGACAAGATCCAGGGCGTCTCGAACACCCACGACTACATCGCAAGCGCCTTCGGCCTGAAGCCGGAGCAGGTGCGGGTGCTGAACCCCTATCTCGGCGGCGGCTTCGGCTCGGGACTTCGCCCGCAATACCAGCTCTTCCTGGCGATGCTGGCCGCGAAAGACCTCGGCCGCTCGGTGCGCGTGACCCTGACCCGCGACCAGATGTGGTCCTTCACCTACCGCTCGGAGGCGCTGCAGACCGTCTCGCTCGGTGCCGACCGCACGGGCAAGCTCACCGCGCTCAAGCACGACGCGGTGCAGGGCACCTCGTCTTACGAGGATTACCAGGAGGTCGTCGTCAACTGGTCGGGCGTGCTCTACGATTGCGACAACGTCGCGCTCACCTACAGCCTGGCGAAGCTCGACACCCCGACGCCGGGCGACATGCGCGCGCCCGGCGCGGTGACCGGCGTCTACGCCATCGAGACGGCGATGGACGAACTGGCCTACGCCACCGGCCAGGACCCGATCGCCCTGCGGCTGAAGAACTACACCGAGAGCGACCCGACCGAGGAGAAGCCGTTCGGCTCCAAGGCGCTGAAGGACTGCTTCCGCCAGGGCGCCGAGCGCTTCGGCTGGAGCCGGCGCAAACCTGAGCCGCGCTCGATGCGCGAGGGCCGCGAACTCGTCGGCTGGGGCATGGCGACCGGCATCTGGGAATCGATGATGATGCAGTCGAGCGCGCAGGCCGTGCTCACCGCCGACGGTCGGCTCGAGGTCGGCAACCAGACCGGCGACATCGGCACCGGCACCTACACGATCCTGACCCAGATCGCCGCCGACACGCTGGGCCTGCCCCTCGACCACGTCACGACCAAGCTCGGCGACACCACGCTGGCCAAGGCGCCCGTGGCGGGCGGATCGTGGACGGCCGCCTCCTCCGGCACCGCCGTGATGAAGGCCTGCCGCGATATCGCCGAGCAGGCGTTCAAGCTTGCCCGCGGCATGGAGAACTCGCCACTCGCCAATGCCGATTTCGATCGCGTGTTGTTCACCAACGGCCGCATCGAGGTGGCGGGCGACTCCTCGAAGAGCGTCGCACTCACCGACGTCTTGAAGGCGACCGGCACCGAGAGGTTGGAGGCGACCGGCGAGGCAGCCCCGGACAAGGACTTTGCGAAAGAATACGAGGCCTACACCCACTCGGCGATCTTCGCGGAGGTGAAGATCGACGAGGAGTTGGGCCAAGTGCGCTGCACTCGCGTGGTCTCGGCCATCGCGGCGGGCAAGATCCTCAACCCGAAGACGGCCCGCAGCCAGATCCTCGGCGGCATCGTCATGGGCATTGGCTCGGCCCTGCACGAGGAATCGATGCTTGACCACCGCATCGGCCGGTTCATGAACCACAATCTCGGCGAGTACCATGTGCCGGTGAATGCCGACATCCACGACATCGACGTGATCTTCGTCGATGAAGAGGACAAGGCGAACCCGCTCGGCGTGAAGGGGCTGGGCGAGATCGGCATCGTCGGCGTGGCCGCCGCGATCTCGAACGCGGTCTTCCACGCCACCGGCAAGCGCATCCGCCACCTGCCGATCACGCCGGACAAGATTTTGGGCGAGGACTGAGTTTCGCCGTTGCCGTGAGACCAAGCGAGCCCGCCGGCCACAAGGCCAGCGGGCTTTTTTTCGAGCTGTCCCTCGCATGCCGATGCGCTAGACCTGCACGCGCCTTGCACATCGGCGCGGTGACTGCGTTCCCGATCCCGAGCTTCAAGCCTTGAACACCCTCCTCGTCTTCCTCGGTGCCGGGCTCGGCGGCGTGCTGCGCCACGGGGTCAACCTCGCCGCCGTCCGGCTCGGATCGAGCTTCCCGTGGGGCACGCTCGGCATCAACGTCGTCGGCTCGGTGCTGATGGGGGTCGTCACCGGCTGGATGGCCCTACGCGGCGGGCCGCCCCAGGCGCGGCTGTTCGTGGCGACCGGGATTCTTGGCGGCTTCACCACCTTCTCGACCTTTTCCCTCGAAGCCTTCACCCTGATGGAGCGCGGCGATTGGATGGCTGCACTCGCCTACGTGCTCGTCTCGGTGCTGGCGGGGATCGGCGGGTTGGCCCTGGCGCTGATCGTCATGCGCCACGCCCTGTGAGGGAGGTTTCGGTGGGCGACCTGCTCTCCTCGTGGCGCTTCTGGGCCCTGCTGTCAGCCGGGTTCGCCGCCGCCACCGCGATCCTCGCCAAGGTCGGGATCGACGGCGTGCCGCCGGATGTGGCGACCTTCATCCGGACCGTCGTGATCCTGATGCTGACGGGCGCCATCGTCGCCGCCGCCGGGCAGACGCCGGATCTCGCCCGCGTGTCCGGCAAGAATCTCGTCTTCCTTGTCCTGTCGGGGCTCGCCACCGGCGCGTCCTGGCTCTGCTACTTCCGGGCGCTGGCGCTGGGGGATGCCGGCCGCGTCGCGCCGCTCGACAAGCTGAGCGTCGTGCTGGTGGCTTTGTTCGGTGTCCTCTTCCTCGGCGAGCGCCTCGCGCCGCATCACTGGGCCGGCGTCGGCTTGATCGCCGCCGGGGCGGGGCTTCTGGCATGGCGCGCCTGATGCGCACCCTTGTGACGGGACTCGCCCTTGCCGCCACCCAGCCCGCCGCGGCGGAAGCCGGTCCCTTCGTCGATGCGAGCGGCGTCGTGCCGGGTCTCGTCCTCGACATGCGCTATGCCGGGGCCGACAACTTCATCGGCCGGCCCATCGCCGGCTACGAGGCGCCGCGCTGCCTGCTGACGCCGCAGGCGGCCCGCGCGCTGGCGGTGGTCCAGGCCTCGCTGGCGCCCGAAGGGCTCGGGCTCAAGGTGTTCGATTGCTACCGCCCGCGCCGGGCGGTCGCCGACTTCGCCGCCTGGGCGCGCGACCCCGCCGACACGCGCATGAAGGCGGCCTACTACCCGCGGACCGACAAGGCCGATCTGTTTCGCCTCGGCTACATCGCCGAGCGCTCCTCGCATTCCCGCGGCTCGACGGTGGATCTGACGCTGGTGCGCCGCGCCGACGGCACAGAACTCGACATGGGCACGCCCTTCGACCTGTTCGACGAAGCCTCGGCGACAGACTTTCCCGGCCTCACCCCGGCCCAGGCCCGCAACCGCCGCCGCCTGCGCGACGCGATGATTCGCGCCGGCTTCGTCCCGTACGCGCAGGAATGGTGGCAGTTCACCCTCAAGGGCGAGCCCTTTCCCGCAACGTCCTTCGACCAGCCGGTCCGCTGACCGGACTTATCGGCCGGCCCAAGCCGAGACGCGGCAGGTTCTTTTTCCGATCGATTGAATTGTTCTAAATCGATATTTCAATCGATCAAAACAGAAATCATTTAAAGCATTTCCAATGTTTTGAAGATCTCTTGCATCGGATCTACAGTTGGATCCATGGTGAACCCATGGCACACATCCTCCCGTTTCCGAATGCATCCCACGGCACGCCGTGGCTCCCGCGTGGCGATACGCTGCCCGCGTCCCGCGGCCCGTCCGCCTGGCTCGGCGCCCTCGACGCCCTGCTCGAATCCGTGCGCCTCGCGTGGTGGGACGGCTCCGCCCTCGGCCTGAGCCGGGGCGGCCTGGAAGCCCTGGTGGGGCTGGAGCCCGGCGACGCGACAAAGCCGCGCCTGGTGCCGGTCGAAGCCCGCGCAGGAGTGCGCCTCGAGGCGCGGGCGGGAGGGCAGGCATGAGCGCCGGCCTCGTCACATCCCCGCCCGACGCGGTGGAGCGGCATGCGCAGGGAACGCTGGAGCGGGCGCTCACGGTCGCCTTCTGGCAGGCGCTCCAGCGTGAGCCGATGCACGTCATGGCCGCGCTGGAGGCGGCAGCGCGCACCGTCGGCACGCTCTACCGGCAGGTGGCCGCCGCCCACGGCCCCGATGGACATTGCACCTGCGGGTGGGAGCCCGACCCGGAAGCCGACCTCATCGTCCTGGAAGCGATGCTGGCCGCCGCCCTCACCCGCCCCGCCCGGCGCGAACTCGCCGACATGGTGCCGGTCGGCCGGGCCTGAATCCTCAGGCCAGACCGGGCCGGGATCAGATGATCCTGTGGCGGCTGGAGCGAGCACTCCGAATGGGAGCCGCTGCGGCCCGGTCGATCCTAAGACTGCGCCACGACGTCGGAGGCCGCCGGCCCCAGCAGGGCCTCCTCCTCGTCATCGGCATCGCCGTCGATCTCGTGATCGGCTTCCTCATGACCGCTCACGCCGGCGGCCTCCGCGAGGTTGCGGGCAACGCGGCGCAGGAGCTTGCGCAGGCGGCGGCGCTCCTTGTTGTCGAAATCTTCGAGCAGTTCGGCCTCGACCTCGTCCCAGATCCGCTCGATCGCGGCGGCCTTGGCCATCCCGGTTTCAGTCAGGCGCACGCGCACGATTCGGCCGTCGCCCGCCTCGGCCCGGCGCTCGACGAAGCCGAGGGCGGCGAGCCGGGAAATCGTCTTGGAGGCGGTCGGCGGGCGCACCCGGAGGGTGGCGGCGAGATCGCCCATGGTCATGCTGCCGGCGGCCGCCAGGGCCTGCACGACCTGCTCCTGACCGGCGAACAGGTCGAGTTCGGCAAGCCGGTCGCCGACGCGGGCGCGATGCAGCCGAGCCGCCTGGACAAGGGCCCAGCCGACACTCTTGGCGGCAGGGGGGCGCAGCCGCTTGACGGTCTTGCCCGCCTTGTCCTTCGCGCCGCGACCGCTCGGCTGCCCGGGGGCCTCGCCGTGCGCCGCCACGGCGACTGCTTCGTTTGCCGCCGACATGATCCGGTTCCCCTTCGCGGACGCGCGGGCTCGAACGCTGCCCGAGAGGATGCCTTCGGGCGACCCGCGCGCCAAGCATCTGCCGACGCGCGATGAAGCTTCGATGACAAAAACGTTTCGCTTTGCCGCGTCCGGGGGGACAAGGCGCATCTCTTTCGAGAAATCACTTCACGGCGCGGCCGATTTCATGGATTCCGGCGCCGCATGAGCGACGACCGAAACCGAGACGACGGGCCGATCCGATGAGGCGCCGCGAGGCGCTCGGCCTCTATCCCCTGCGCGACCTCCACCGCACCTCTGATGACGGGGCCTGGACCGCGACCGGTCCCGATCCGGCCCTCGCCTTCGGCCCGGCAGCAGCGGTGGCGGCCCTGTCCGCGACGCGCATCCGCATCCGCTGCCGCCCGGAGGCGGTGCATCCGGTGCTTGCCGTCGAGGCCGTGGGTGAGGCGGAACCGCGCCGCTATCGTCTGACATTGCGGGCCGACGGCACCGACGACCTGATCCGCCTGCCGCCCGGCACCCGCGCCCTGCGCCTGGAAGCCGCCGAGGCCGGCCCGCGCTTCCGCCTCGACGCCGTGCAG
>JAGTAM010000552.1 GCA_023422485.1 Pseudomonadota bacterium
CTCGGAGGAACCCGGCAGGCGTTGGAACGGTGCGATCGACATCGCGATCCTCCTTTTTTCCAGTGGCACCCCGGTCTACGAGGCCGTTTGTTCATCTCCAGTTAAGCGGCAATTTGGGCAGATACAAGGTATTTTCGATATTTCTGCCCGGTTCCGTCCTCAGGTGCGGGTTCAAGATTAGTCGCTAAGTTGCTGATTTTACATGACGAACGCTGTGTCCTCGCGCAGCGTTGCCGCAGTCGTTCACCGTTTTGGGCCGAGGCCGGGTTCCTGAACGGGCCGTTCAGATTCCGCGGATTCTGAACGAAAACCTGAAGGTTTCTGTTCAGCCCGCACCGATTAGCCGGATCGCGGCCTCCCGCTCGAACAGGTAGAGCAGCACCCTGAGCGCCCGGCCTCGCTCGCTCTGGAGGCGCGGATCGCGCTCGACGATCAGCCGCGCGTCGTCGCGGGCGGCCTCCAACAGGTCGCCATCGGTCTCGAGCTGGGCGAGGCGGAAAGCGGCCGCGCCGGACTGGCGGGTGCCGAGGACTTCGCCCTCGCCGCGCAGGCGCAGATCTTCCTCGGCGATGCGAAAGCCGTCCTCGCTGGAACGCATCATCTCCAGCCGCGCCTTCGCGACCTGCCCGAGCGGGCCGCGGTAGAGCAGCAGGCAGGAGGAGGCCTTGGAGCCGCGCCCGACCCGGCCGCGGAGCTGGTGGAGCTGGGCCAGCCCGAAGCGCTCGGCATGCTCGATCACCATGATGGTGGCCTCGGGCACGTCGACGCCGACCTCCACCACCGTGGTCGAGACGAGCACGCGGGTGCGGCCGGCGGCAAACGCCTCCATCGCCGCGTCCTTCTCCGGCCCCGGCATCTTGCCGTGGATCAGGCCGACCGCGTCGCCGAAATGCTTCTTCAGATCCTCGAACCGCTCGCCTGCCGCGGCGAGATCGACGTACTCGGATTCGGCGACCAGCGGGCAGATCCAGTAGACCCGGTCGCCCGCCGCCAGCGCCCGGTGCAGGCCGCCCACCACCTCGTCGATGCGCTCCACCGGAACGGTGATGGTCTTGATCGGCTGGCGCCCGGCCGGTTTCTCGTCGAGCACCGAGACGTCCATGTCGCCAAAGAAGGTCAGCGCCAGCGTGCGCGGGATCGGGGTCGCGGTCATCACCAGGATGTCCACCGCCTCGCCCTTGGCGCCCAGCGCGAGGCGCTGGTGCACGCCGAAGCGGTGCTGCTCGTCCACCACGGCGAGGCCGAGATCGCGGAACGCCACGGCGTCTTGGAACAGGGCGTGGGTGCCGACCACGATGTCGATCTCGCCCGCGGCCAGATCCGCCAGGGTCGCCCGGCGCTCGGCGGCCCGATCGCGGCCGGTCAGCAGGCGAAGACGCATCGCGCCGGCGAGCGGCACCAGCCGCTCGTAATGCTGGCGGGCCAGGATCTCGGTCGGGGCCATCAGGGCGGCCTGCCGCCCGGCCTCGACGGCGGAGGCCATCGCGAGCAGGGCCACGGCGGTCTTGCCGGAGCCGACATCGCCCTGGAGCAGGCGCAGCATCCGCCGCTCGGAGGCCATGTCGGCGCGGATCTCCTCCACTGCCCGCGCCTGGGCGCCCGTGAGCGCGAAGGGCAGGGCGGCCTCGACCCGTTCCTTGAGATGACCGTCGCCGGCATTGACCCGGCCGGCTTTGCGCCGCTGCCGGGCCCGCACCAGGGCCAGCGCGAGCTGCGAGGCCAGCAACTCGTCGTAGGCGAGGCGCTTGCGCGCGGGGCTCGCGGCCGGGGCCTGCCCCTCGACGGGGGGAGGGGGCGCCTCCTCCGGCCGGTGCTCGATGCGCAGCGCCTCGGCAAAGGGCGGGAAGCGGTTGCGGGCGAGATACGACGCGTCCTGCCACTCGGGCAGCACGGGGAGCCGGTCGAGGGCGCCGTGGACGATTTTGCTGATGACCCGCGAGGTCAGCCCTTCGGTCGCGCCGTAGATCGGCTCGACCGCGGGCAGGCTCGCCAGCCCCGCCTCGTCGAGGATGCGCGAGGGATGCACCATCTGCCGATAACCGTCCCACAGGTCGATCCGGCCGGAGACGTAGCGGTGGCTGCCGAGGGGCAGCATCTTCTCGATGCGTCCGCGCGGCATGCCGAAGAAGACGAGGCTGATGTCGCCGGTCCCGTCCTCGACCAGCACACGGAAGGCGCGCTTGCCGAGCATCGGCGGCCGGTGGGCCACCACGGTGACGCCGAGGGTCACGGGCTCGCCCGTCGGCGCGTCGCGGATCGAGCCGCAGAGGGGGCGGGCGACGCCGCTCTGCGGCAGGTGGAACAGCAGGTCCGCGACGCGGGCCGGCCGTTCCTCGGAGCCCAGCAGCTTCTCGATCAGCGGCGCGATCTTCGGCCCGACGCCGGGCAGGCCGCGGGCGGGGGCGAAGAGCGGATCGAGGATGCTGGGGCGTAAGGACGGGGCGTCGTCGGTCATCGGTGGGTGGGTTGGGGAGTGGAACGCCCGATTATCGGGCGGCGCGCTCCTTCAGGATGAAGGCGGCCCGCCAACGCACGGACGGGCTCGTGTCCTCGGCCATTCGTTCGACCAGGGCATGCATGCGGTCGCCGAGAATCGCGCGATGCACCGCCAGACCGTCGGCCGCCACGCGCCGCACGACGGCGGAACGATCCTGCGCGCCCTGTGCGATCAACGTCTCCAATTCCGAGGTCCGAACGAACCGGCGCTCCCCGATTACGCGAACGCGATGAGTGAGGCCATAGGACTTGTCGATCCATTCCCGCCGATAGCCCTCCGGCCATGTCGCCCGCTCCTCGATCAGGAAGCGCAGGGCACAGGCCCGGACCGAGGGCAGGACGGCATGGCGCACCAGATCGGGCAGGAAGGTATCGAGGCCGGACCATCGGGCGGCGCGCTGAAGCCGTCTCCCCATTCGACCGGTCCGGGCGGCGCACAGGCGCTCGGCGAGCCGCGCACAGACATCGGGCCGCATCATCAGGTCCTCGAGGACTCGCTCGTTGTCCTCCTGTTCCGCCCGCCAGCGCTGCCATTCCGGCATCCGGTCGAGAAGGAAGAGCAGGGCTTCGGCCGCCGCCTCTGCCTCTGCGGTCGGGAAGAGGCGCAGGGCGGCGCTCCGTGCCGAGAGACGGACCGGAAGCGCCCAGTCGTTGAGCCGGTATGCGATGGCCGCGATCTCGAAGGCGGTCCGGTCCGGGCCGCCCGGCATCCGCAGGGCGGCCTCGCGCACGTACCCGTCCGGATGGAAGACGAAGAGGCGTTCGAGGCCGGCCGTCGCACAGAGGCGGGCCAGATCGGCCTCACGGTGACGCCACGCGGACAGGACGCCCGAATCGCGGCGTGAGAGCAGGATCAATTCCGCCACCGCGGCGCTGGCGGCCGGAACGGCAGCGGGGGGAAGGGCGGTCAGATCGGAGACGGCGGCTTCGAGATCGACCTGTTGCAGATTGCCGTCTCGAAGACCTTCGATCACGTGCTGGATGCGGTCGAGGAGCGGGCCCGGTACGGCCATGCCGCCCTGGCACGGCGCCGGATCCCTGTCCTCCAGGCCGGCCCAGGGCACCTCGCGCACCGCGTTTCGACGCTGCAGCCGCGTCAGGACGGCGCGCATCCATGTCGGCAAGTTCATCCCATCCTCCGCGACTCGGCTCGGCCACGCGCGCTCTCGCCGTCCGCATTGATGGCACACGCGACCGTGCCGGCGATGCTCCCCCTGGAGCGTGGAACGATCCGGTCGGCAGCCTTTGACTCCGCTTGCCCGGATCGCCAGAGGAATCGGCCATGCGCGTCCTGCTGACAGGCTCTTCCGGATGGCTCGGCCGGTTCCTCGCACCGCAACTGCGCGCGGCGGGCCACGCCGTCACCGGGCTCGACGTGGCGCCGGGCCCCGAGACGCAGGTGGTCGGCTCGGTGGCCGAGCCCGGGTTGATCGCACGGGTCTTCGACGCGCACGGGATCGAAGCGGTGATCCATGCCGGCGCCCTGCACAAGCCGGACATCGCCCGGTATCCGGCGCAAGCCTTCATCGACGTGAACGTGACCGGCACGCTCAACCTGCTGGAGGCGGCGGTTCGAGCGGGGCACGACCGCTTCGTCTTCACCTCCACGACGTCGCTGATGATCTCGCAGGCCATCCGCGACGAGACCGCCGACCACGCGGTCTGGCTCGACGAGGAATCCGGCCCGCTCGCGCCGCGCAACATCTACGGCGTGACCAAGCGCGCCGCCGAGGATCTCTGCCGGCTCTTCCATCGTGAGCACGGGCTCGCCTGCCTCAGCTTGCGCACCGCCCGCTTCTTCCCCGAGGAAGACGACACCCACCGCGACCTGTCGGGCGAGAACCGGAAGGCCAACGAGTTCCTGCACCGGCGCCTCACCGTGGAGGACGCGGCCCGCGCCCACGTCGTCGCGCTGGAGCGGGCGCCGCAGATCGGCTGCGCCACCTTCGTGCTCTCGGCCCCGACGCCGTTCGCGCGCGCGGACGCGCAGGCCCTGAGGGCGGATG
>JAGTAM010000575.1 GCA_023422485.1 Pseudomonadota bacterium
GTCGCTCGACAGATGCCTGCGCGCGGGTCGCGAGGCCGTCCTGAGCGGTGATCGCTTCATCGGCTCCGGCGGTGAGGTCACGGACATCGCCGCGCGGAGTCGCGAGCGACGATCGATCCGGCCCGGCGACCTGAGGCTCGGACCCCGTCGCGGCCAGATCCGTAGCGATCGATGGGGGCGAGAGCCGGCGCGCGTCGTCCTGCACGATCGGGGGCGAAACGTCGGCGTCGATACCGCCAATCTCCGGGAGGTCCGGCGACGCGATGGATCCGTTCGCGACCGGCCCGGTCCCCGTGGCTGGCGCGACCACACCGGGCCGAACGGGCGCGAAATGCGTCTCCAGTCCGACGAGGGAGATCGACAGGGCCGGCGCCGTGGGGAGCGGGCTCGGTCCGGAGCCGGCCCGTGCTGCAGCACGCTGCACCATCGCTTCGAGGCCGGGCTCCGGGTTGGCGGCCCGAGCCGGCTCGGCGGCGGGGCCGGTGAGCGCCATCAAGGCCTGCAGGGCAGCGCCGGGGACGGGCGGATCGGCGGGCATTGCGGGCAGGCCCTCGGACCGGGCCTCGGTGGCTTCCGCCGGAGCCTCTTCGGACGGCGCGGTCCCGCTCTCGAATGCCCCGAGCATCGCCTCGAAATCGGGGGTGGCGCCCGCGCGCGGATCCTCGCCCACAGGCGCGCGGCCGGCCTCGGCCTTCGGCCGCATCGGGGAGAGGGTGTCGAGGGACCGCATCACGGGTCGATCGTCCGGTGGTTGGAGAGCGGGAGGGGCTCAGGGCGTGCCGGTGGCACCGTCCATGGCGCGCTCGGCCCGGGCCAGGGCCTCCTGCGCCCGCATGAGCGAGGCGGATTCGGGGATTGGTCGGCTCGCCGAGGGCGGCGGGGCCGGTGCGGCCTCGGCGGACGGGGCGGGCGTACGGATCTGCCGGGCGGCTGAGAGAGCGGAATCGAGCAGTTCGGCGTCAGAAGCCGTGAGATCGGCGCGGTCGAGGCTGATCAGGGCCTCGAAGCCCTCCTCGAAGCGTCCGTCCGCCACGATCAGCGCCGCGCCGCGGTAGAGCCGTGCCTGCGCCGCCGGGCGCGAATCCGGCGCGGTGAGACCCATCGCCCGCTCGGAGGCGAACAGAGCGGTCTCCCGGCGGCCCTGCTCCAGCCCGGCCCGCGCCACGAGCAGGTAGAGCTCGCGCCGGCTCTCCGGCTCGATCTGGTCGAGCATCCGCTCCAGGCTGGCGATGCGGGTGCGGTCGCTGTCGAAGTCGAGCCGGGTGAGCGCTCCGGCGAAGCGTTGGCGGAAGTTGCCGGCATAGACCGAGCGGCGGAACCGACGCAGGTACTGGATCGCCAGCGCCTCGAAGCGCCGCGCATCGCCGCCCTGCGCGACCACGAAGATCTGCCGGCGCAGGGCGCCCTCTTCGACCAGCGTGCCAGGTGCCAGCAGCCGCGCGAGGTCGAGAAGTTCGAGCGACTTGGCCGGGGCCTCGCGCACCATCAGCGCCGATTGCGTCAGCGCGAGCTGGCCCGCGAGGCCGGCCGGCATCGTGCGCGGATCGATGCCCGCGAGCTTGGCCCGCGCTTCCTTTTCCCGGCCTTCGAGATAGGCGAGCGCCCCGAGCGCCAGGGACTGCTCCGCCTCCGGCGCTTTGCCGGATCTGAGCAGCGCCCGCAGGGCTGACGGCCCGCCGCCCGCCAACGCAAAGGTGACGGCCGCGCGCACGTTCTCCGCTTCCGTCCACGTCTCGGGGTCGAGGGCGATCAGCCGCTGCTCGATATGGCCGAGGAGCTGGCGCTGGGCGAGATGCGCCTGGGTCGAGCCGCGGGCGATTCGGTCCTGCAGGAGCTGGAGCGTGCGCGTCAGCTCGACCGGAAGCCCGTGCGCCTTCACCGGTAGCGGTTCGATCGGTTTCAGTAGGGCGCCATGCCCGCCGTGATTGCCGGCGGCATGGCTTCCCGCGGGCGCCTGGCCGTCGCCGTGATCGGCGGCGGTAGCCGGAGAGATGGCGAGGCAGACGATGACGGCCGCAGCGAGGGCTCGAAGCGGGCATGCCCTCCTTGTCGGCGTCGCGGTCCTGGATTGCTTCGGCTCCGCCTCGCCGTGACGGAGCGAGTGACCCGCGCCGTCATCGCGAGCCGTCAGGCGAAGCCATTCCGCGGCGCGATGCTCCCCCGCCTCGCGCGCGAGAAGGGCGGCGCGGCTGAACCGGCCCGGAGGCTCGCAGGAAAACAAGATCATTCCGGCAGGCCCCGCAGCAGGATCTCGATGCGGCGGTTCTCGGCGGCTTTGGGGTCGGCGGCGATGCGCGGCTGGCGGTCGGCATGGCCCTCGATGCGCTCGATGCGCGCCTCGTCGAGGCCGCCGCGCACGAGCATGTAGGAGGCCATCTGGGCCCGCGCCGAGGACAGGCGCCAGTTGTCGTAGGTCTCCGAGCGGAACGGGCGTGCGTCGGTATGGCCGCGCACGACGATGCGGCCGGGGCGGCTGTTGAGGATCTTGGCGATGCGCTCCAGCGCCTTGACCACCTTCGGCGTCGGCTCGGCCGAGCCGATCCCGAACATGCTGAAATTGATCTCGTCGGTGATGCTGATGAGCACGCCCTCGCCGGTGCGGCGCACCTCGACATGCGGGGCAGGGGCGCTGTTGGGCAGCGTCGGCACGGCCCGCGCGATCTCGGCCTTCAGGGCGGAGAGGGCGGCGGTCTCGGCCGCCTTCGCGGCCTGATCGGCTGCCGGCGGCGGGTCCTTCACAGCGGGCGCCTCGGCCTTGGCGACACGCTGCGGCTCTGACTGGGCCGGCTTTGCGTCCGGCGCCTTTACCTCAGGCAGCTTGGCCTCGGGCGCGGACGCCTCCGGCCCTGCCTCCGCTGCAGGCTTGGCGGGCTCGATCGGTTTGGCGGCGTCCAGCGGCATCGGCTCGGCGGAGGCGAGCTTGACGCCGGCTTTCCGCATGGCCTCGTGAAGGCTCTGCCGGGCGAGGTCCTTGGTGCTGTCCTTCGGCGGTTCCTTCGCCTTGACCGGCGCACCGCTCTGCGCCCGCGCGTCGAGGCGCGCCTCGACCGGCGCAGCGGCGACGGAATCGAGGGCGCCGGGGTTGTCCGTACGCTGGCGCGGAAGCGCGGCGACCTGCCAGTAGAGCGGGTCGAACGGGTCGCGCCCGGTCTCGCCGCCGGCCACGCCCGGCAGTCCGGCTTCGAGGGCGCTCGCATCGGCGCTTGCGGCCTCCGGCCCGGCCTCGGCTTCCGCGGCAAGCTTGGCGAGCACCGCGTAGGGGTCCTGGAACAGGGCGGATTCGCGGGCGCGGCTGCCCGGCGCACCGGGCGCGTCTCCCTTGCTCTCGGCACTGCCGCCGTCGCCCTTGCCCTTGCCGGATGGGGCGGGATCGTTGGGCGCGTCCTGCGGGTCGTTCACGCCCTTGCGGTCGTGGGTGACCTCGGCGAGCTTCACCGGGTTGAAGTACTCGGCGATGGTCTGCTTCTGCTCCTTGCTGGTCGAGTTGATCAGCCACATGACCAGGAACAGCGCCATCATCGCCGTCATGAAGTCGGCGAGCGCGATCTTCCAGGCACCGCCGTGATGGCCTTCCTCGTGGTCGCCGTGACGCTTGATGATGATGATTTCTTGGGCGTGTTCGGACATCTCACGCCTCGGCGACGGCGGCAGCGATCAGGCGGCTCCAGGCCGCCAGTTCGGTCTCGATCACGGTCTCGCCCGCGCTCACGCTCACTTCCGGCCCCGCATCCGCCTCGAAGGCGATGCCGGCGGCGAGGCTGCCGAGCCGGGCGGACAAAACCGCGATCAGATCCTCGGGTCCGCGCACCCGCACGGCCGGCCGCTGCGGTTCGGCCAGAATGCGCCGGAGGGCGGCGGTGAGTTCGTCGAGCGTCTGCCGTTGTAGAGCCTGCCCCAGAACCGGTGCGATCAGCCGCGCGACGCGCTCCGAC
>JAGTAM010000599.1 GCA_023422485.1 Pseudomonadota bacterium
GGCGGCGGTCCCGGCATCATGGAGGCCGCAAACCGCGGCGCGTTCGAGGTCGGCGCGAAGTCGATCGGGATCAACATCACGCTGCCGTTCCGCTTCGACAAGCGGGGGCTCACCATCCCGGTCGTCACCGGCCGGGCCGCCGCAAAGGTTCGTGCCGCGTTCACGAACGGCAAGATCGGCGAGGCGCTTGCGGCGTACCGGACGTGGGTCGTGTCGCGCTACGGGCCCAACGAGGTCGTGCGCCACGCCGCTGTCGCCGCAGACGACATCGTCCGCCACCGCTCGGGACAAGCCGCCCGCTACATCCGCGACGAGACGCGCAAGGCGAAGCTCACCGAGGACGAGCTGATCCTCGCCTCGCACTGGCTGGAGGGCACGGCGAGGGGCGTCGTGCCGGAGCGGGTCAAGGAGTACGCGACCCGGATGGCCGCGTTCACCGAGCGCAACCTCGATGAGCTCCTCCAGGCCGGCGGGCAGGTCAAGCGCCTCGGCGCCCGGAAGCTCGAGGGTGGCCTCGATCGCCAGTACGTCATGCACCTGCTTCCGAAGGAGGAGTGGGACGACTTCGCCGTCTCGACCCTCGCGCGCCGGCAGGTGCTCTACGGAAAGCGCCCCGGCTTCACCAAGCAGCGCGAGGTGCTGACCATCGAGGCGCTGAAGCGGGCCGGCTTCCACCCGGTCGAGCGCCTCGACGAGCTGACGTTCGCCCGCGCGATGGCTCACCACCGCGCGCTCGCCGAGATGGAGCTGACCCGCTCGATCGCGGGTCGCTTCGGCCGCCCCGCCAAGGATGCGCCCGACGACTGGCAGACGATCCCCTCGCAGTTCACCGAGACCGACGTGGTCGTTCCCAAAGACGTCGCGCAGTCGCTCCGCAACGTGATCGCGGCGCGCCTGGCGCTCCCGTCGAACAAGGCATCGCGCGCGGCGCAGACGGCCAATCAGCGTTGGAAAGAATGGGCGCTGCTGACCGCCGGCCACGACATCCGCAACCAGTTCGGGGACTCGGTGCTGACCTTCCAGCACACCCTCAACCCGGCGGCGCCACTCCTGGCCCTGACCTTCGGCGCGAAGACGCTGTCGGGCAAGGGGCGCGTGGGCGGTCGCTCGAGCCTGACCTCAGCGCAGGCGAAGCGCCTCGCCGAGACGAGCGGCATGAAGGACGTCGGACTGCTCGGCGGCGACGTGCTGGCCGACGTGGCGAGCGTCGAGGCGCAGGGCAAGGGCGTCGTGCGTCGCGGTCGCACGATCGCCGGGCATCGGGCACCGAGCCCGGTCGGCGCGGTCCATCGCGGCGTGCGCGCCGGGCGCACCTGGCGCGAGGGCGTGAACCGAGCCGGTGTCTTCACGCGCGAGCTGCGCAAGGGGGAGGGGCCCGTCCACGCCGCCCGCGTCGCGAAGGAGACGCTCTACGACTACGCCGACGTCGGCCGGGCGGTGCAGTGGATGCGCCGCTCGCCGTTCGGCGCCCCGTTCGCCACCTGGACGGCCAAGAATCTGCCGGCGCAAATCCGGCTCATGGCCCAGCAGCCGGGGCAGCTCTCGGCGGCCCTCACGGCGATCGAGTCGCTGCGTGAGCAGACCGGCGGTTGGCCGCGCTTCCTCGTGCCCGACTGGATGCGGGCGCGTGTGCCGGTCCCGATCCCCGGCTACGGCAACACGGCGGTCGATCTGCCGCTCTCGAGCCTCAACCTCATCCCGACCGGCTCGCCCGGCGGCGGAGGCAACTTCACCGACACCGTGCGCGAGTGGCAGTCGCAGCTCGGTCCGCTGATGCAGTTGCCGATCGCCGCGACCGGCAACGACCCGTTGACGGGCGAGAAGTTCCGCGGCCAGAAGCCGGCGAGCCGCGTGGAGCAGTTCCTCCAGCAGTTCCCGGTGACTGCGTTCTTCCTCGGCCGCCAAGACATGGTGATGAGCCGCGACGCGAAGGGGGAGCGCGCCGCCGTGCCGGCCGCCAAGGACGACCTGCTGTCGTGGATCTTCCGCGCCTTCACGCCCGGCCTCTCCACCGCCGGGCGGCTGTCAGGCAGCCAGGGGCGCTCCTGGGTCGACTCTGCTCGCGGGCCGCTCATGGGCCACACCAAGCGCGAGTTCTTCGACCCCATCCAGGTCGAGGCGCTCCAGCGCGGCCTCGCCTACCAGTACCGGGAGAAGGTCGGCGAGTTCAACCGCCGCCTCGAGGCCAACGCGCCCGACTGGCGGCGCGGCGATCCGATCCCGGACCACCTGCTCGGCGACTACTACGAGATCCTCCGCATCGTCGCGCAGGGCGAGTGGATACAGGCGGCCCTTCAGGTTCTGAAGTAGAACGATCTGCCCGTCGGTCGGCGCCGCTAGCGTGGAGCGCTTCGCTCCACGGTCTCGACCGGGTACCCGGTGTCATCACGCTCCATCGCCCAAGCATCCAAGCCTTCGTCGTGTCGGAATCCGACCCAAAGGACCGCCTTCCCGCGGTCTAGGGGTTCCGGGGCGACTTTGACGAGCAAACCGTCACGATCACGCGCCCAGGCATGCCAGCCGGGCCGACGGATCTGATCCTCGAGACGCTCTCGCTGTTCGTCAGTGAGCATGCTCCGATCTTGACTTGACCATCGGACGACGGGCTCGGCGTCTAACTCCGCGGCCGCGCACGGAGCCTCCTGACGTCGCTTTTCACGGGGCCACCGGAATATGGTCGCCGTGGCATGCGAATGCGGGCTTTCGCGATCATGGGCGCGGCTGCGGGCGCGCTGACCTTCACCGGGTCGGCCGCGGGGGCGATACCTCTTGGCGACGTGCCACCTCCCCCTGAGCCGCCCGCAGTGCTTTTCCCGTCCGATGCCGGCGCCCTTACGCAGGCGACCGACGCGGTCCTCTTCGCGCCTCACGAGGGGCGGATCGACTGGCTGTTCATCGCGACGAGCCCCGAAACGACCGATCAGCGATTTGGCCGTCCTCCGAGTCCGAATCCCGAGCTGGCCAACCAAGTGGCGATCCTCAATGGCGGAGGACAAGGTGCGACGCGTGTACCGCTGTCCGGCTGGCCCCGCCAGCTTCCTGCGGGCCGGTACTGGTTCAACGTGATGTGGACGTTCCAGAAGACCTATGAGGTCTGCATCGTGATCGTGGCGCCCAGCGGAGCTTGTCATCCAGATATCGCGCCGATCGCCTGGCCGGTGCTGTCTGTGCGTTTCACGCAGCCTCGCTCGTTCGTCATTCCAGCGATCGCAGCACAGCCAGGCGGATCGGTGCCGACGAAACCCGGGAGGCGTCAACCCGTTCGCCCAGCGGAGTGCGCGGGATACAGAGCGGCGCTCGTGAAGAACGCGGTGATTGTACGACGGGCGAAGCGAGCCGTGAAGGTTGCGCGCAATCAGCCCGCCAGGGTGAAGGCGCGCGTCAAGCTCAAGCGCGCGACGCTCACCCGTCAGCGCTTGCTGCGGTCGAAGGCGTCGGCGTGTCGCCTTCGATGACGGTTCGTTAGCAAGCGCTGTCAGTTGAAAGACGCGCTCCGATGCCCTAAACTACCGAGCTAGCTGTACTCGGCACGGCGAGCTTCCTGGGTCGGAGTGGGGCCCTGTTAGGGATTCCCCGCAGGAACGGTGCGAGTCGCAAGCGAAAGCTTGCTGACCCCGTTTCTGTTCAGGGAGGTCACGGA
>JAGTAM010000616.1 GCA_023422485.1 Pseudomonadota bacterium
GCGTAGCCTGAGGCGCCGCCGAGTGCGAGGAAGGGCAGCATCGGCATGCCGGGCAGGAGCGCGATCAGGAACATGACACCGGCCGACATGCCGAGCGCCTTGGGATAGTTCGCCATCTGCTTGCCGAGGGCCTTGTCGGCCGAGCCTTTCACGCCGGCCTTCGAGACGAGGATGCCGGCCGCGGTCGAGACGATCAGGGCCGGTACCTGGGAGGCCAGCCCGTCGCCGATGGTGAGCAGGGTGTAGGTCTTGGCGGCCTCGGCGAAGCCGAGCCCCTGCTGGGCGACGCCGATGATGATGCCGCCGACCACGTTGATGAACGTGATGAGGAGCGCGGCCACGGCGTCGCCGCGCACGAATTTCGAGGCGCCGTCCATGGCGCCGAAGAACGAGGATTCCTCCTCCAGCGCCGAGCGCCGCGCCTTGGCGGCCTTCTCGTCGATCAGCCCGGCCGACAGGTCGGCGTCGATGGCCATCTGCTTGCCGGGCATGGCGTCGAGGGTGAAGCGGGCCGCCACTTCGGCGATGCGGCCCGAGCCCTTGGTGATGACGACGAAGTTCACGATGATCAGGATCGCGAAGACGATGATCCCGATCACGAAGTTGCCGCCCATCACGAAGTGCCCGAAGGCCTCGATGACGTGGCCGGCCGCCGCCGTGCCTTCGTGGCCGTGGCCGAGGATCAGCCGGGTCGAGGCGAGGTTGAGTGCCAGCCGCAGCAGCGTCGCGACCAAGAGCAGGGTCGGGAAGACCGTGAATTCGAGTGGGTTGTCGATGAATAGCCCCGTCATCATGATCAGCACGGAGAGGATGATCGAGACGGCAAGCAGCAGGTCGAGCAGGAACGCCGGAAGCGGGAAGATCAGCACCACGAGGATGCCCATCACCGCGGTGGCGAAGAACAGGTCCGAGCGCTTCGACAGAGCCTGCAGGCTCGACCGGTCCGGCATGCGCAGGGAGGCGAGGCTGCCGAGCCCGCCTGCTCCCGCTGGAACGGCCTTGGCCGCTTCGCTCATCGTGCCGAATCCCCGAAGACGAATCGCGCGGCCCACCCGCGCGACCGCACCCGGCAGGATTTGCCGGGTTCAGAGTTAGCGAGGCGTTAACGCCGGAATGCGCGGAACCTCGACCGGCGACGGGGTTTGGTCAGGCAACCGGTCCGGCGCTCGGCTCCGGACCTCGCCGACGAGCTCCGGTGACGAGCCATGGTCATACGCGTCCTTCCGCTTCTCTTCTTCGCCCTGACAGTGCCGGTCGCGGCCTTGGCCGCATCGGAGCCCGCTTCACCGACGGTCGCCCCTGCGGAAAGGGCGCACGGAGCCGTGGGCGCGCGGCTCGAGCCCGGTGCCAACAGCTTCACCGCCGCGCAGGTGCGCGCCCGGCTCGCCGAGATGGGGTTTCCCGACGTCGCCGACCTGCATCTCGACGGGCAGGGCATCTGGCGCGGGCGGGCCCAGCATGCCGGCCGCACCCTGCGTGTCGGCATGGATTATCGCGGCGAAGTCGCTGCCGAGTGAGGCGCTGGTTGAAGCCGCCGACGCGGGAGCATCGTCCCCGATATCGGGTCAGGACGATGATCTAGATCCTTGTTCTGCATCACCTTTTTCCGAAAGCCGCGAACCACCTTTCGGGATGATGCTCGAGAGACAGACGAGAGGAATGATCATGGCCGCACGCGCCGTCACCGCCCTGTTCGACAGCCAGGAAGAGGCCGCCCGCGTCATCGACCGCATCGAGGCGGCGGGCGTGCCGCAGACGGATATCGGCATCGTGTCGCTGAATGCCGCCGATCGGACGCCGGGCTCGGTATCCGCTCCCCCAGCCGGTGAGCCGGCGGCCGTACCCGGCGGGCACGAGAGTTCGGCGCACGAGAGTTCGGCGGCAGAAGGGGCGGGCGCGGGGGCCACCGTCGGCACCGTGCTCGGCGGTGGCGCCGGGCTGCTCGCGAGCCTCGGCCTTCTTGCGATCCCCGGCGCCGGTCCGGTGATCGCGGCGGGATGGCTCGTCGCGGCCCTGTCGGGGGCCGGGGTCGGAGCGGCCGCAGGCGGCCTGATCGGTGCCCTCACGGGCGCGGGCCTGAGCGGGGCCGATGCCGAGACCTACGCCGAAGGGATCCGTCGTGGCGGGACTCTGGTCACCGTGCGGGCGGACGGTGAGATTGCCGACCGTGTCATTGCGCTGATGCAGCGCGGCGGGGCCATCGATCTCGATGAGCGCGCCGAGGGCTGGCGGGCGCAAGGATGGACCGGCGGCACCGCGGGAGTGCTCCCCGCGACCGGAACGCCCGCACCGGAGCCCGAGCCGGCCCTGATGCCGGAGCCGGCCACGCCGGCCGATCCCACCGCGCCGCACCCGACCCGGCGTCCGCCCAGCGAGATCGCCTGAGTGTCTCTCACAAAACTCCCGCTACGCTGCCTTCGCCAGAGCGAGATCGGTCAGTGAGCGGGAGTTTTGTGAGGCACTCTGAAGCGAGGCGATCAACTATAGAGATACTTCCGGATCAGGACGCTGAGGCCGAACACCAGCATCGCCACCAGCGCGACGATGCTGGTGATTAGGTGCCGGCGCGGCTCGATCGCCGAGACGGGGACCACCGGGCTCACTACGGGTGTGAAGAACTCGATCTGGCGGTTGGCGATGATGCGTGCCTGCTCGCTCGCGGCGAGCACCTTGTTGTAATAGAGCAGTGCGTTCTTGCGCTCGTTCTCCAGCCCCTCGAACTCCGTCATCGCCTCCGACAGCAGCCGCCGCTGCTCCGGATCGGTGCTGGTCATCTGCCGTTCGATCTTCTCGATGTTGTCGTCGAGGTCCTGGATCTGCGCCTTCAGATCCTGGATCTGGCGCCGTTCGGGCGCGAGGTCGCGCAGGCTCTGGTTGAGCTGGATCGAGAGTTCGATGCGCTTCTTGCGCAGCTCCGCGATGACCGTGAGATTGTTTTTGCTGACCGCCTGCGCATCGAGCACGCCGGCGCGGTTGCGCAGGTCGCGCATGGCGCGCTGCACGGCATGCAGGCGTGCCTCGGCATTCTTGAGTTCGCGCGTGCTCTCGGCCAGAGCGGCATTGCGGGCCCTCACGCTGAGTTCGTTCACCGTGCGCTCGCTCTCTTCCATCAGGGCGCGGGCGAGCCGGTAGGATTCCTCAGGGTCGAAAGCGGCGACATACAGGGTGATGATGCCGCCGTTGGATTCGACCTTGGTCGTCACGCGCTTGTGCCAGTAGCGCATGAACTTCTCGATCGGCTCGTCGGCATCGAAGCGCGAGAAGTAGTCGATGCCGTCGCGCGAGAACATCTCCCGCAGCGGCATCTGCCGCTCCATGGTCTCGACCATCTGCCGGCTGGCGATGTAGCTCGTCGTGATCAGCGTGTCCTGAGCGACCATCTGCTTGGACAGCGAGCTGTTGTTGCCGGTCTCTTCGTTCTGCACCTTGTCGACGTTGCCGAGCGCCGGCCGCAGGGCGAAGCGCGCCTCGGTGATGAAGCGGTCCGAGGCGATGAGGTAGAAGTATCCCGCCGTCACGAGCGTCGGGAGCAGGAACAGGACCACGAACAGGGCGGGGATCCAGGGATCGCGCCGGATATGCGTCTGGTAGGCGCGGATGCCCTTCTTGTGATCGGACTGGCGCGCGATGCGGGCGAAGCGCTTGAGCGATTCCGCGACGGCGGTCGAGCGGTCGGCGGTGGTCAGCGGGGCGCCGCCCGGACTGGTGATCTCGGTGCTCATCGTGTCGGTGCTCGCACGCCCCAAGCGATCCGCCGCGCGGCGGCAGGGCGCCGCGGCAGTTCGCACGCATCTGTCTCTGGCCTGCCCTCGCGGCGAAAGCGTGTCCGAGCCGTTGAGACCGGCCGGGGCGAGGCCGAGCGGTTTCTCAACTGTTCAGGCGGCGATAGGCCGTGATCGCCTCGTCGACGTCGTCGTAGACCACGGCCTGCCCATTGATCAGGATCAGGGCTTGGCTGCAATACTCGCGGATCTGCTCCATGCTGTGGGAGATCAGGATCACGTCGGCGGTCTCGCGCCGCTTGTTGAACACGTCGGCGCAACGCTTCTGGAAGCGTGCATCGCCCACCGACAACGTCTCGTCGATGAGGTAGGTGTCGAAGGGAATCGCCATGCTCATCCCGAAGGCGAGGCGGGAGCCCATGCCGGAGGAGTAGGTGCTGACCGGCATGTTCAGATAGCTGCCGAGTTCGGAGAAATCCTCCACGAATTCGAGCACGCGGCGCGGATCTTCCCCGTAGATGCGGGCGACGAAGATGACGTTGTCCCGGCCGGTCATCCTCGGGTTGAAGCCGCCGGCGAAGCCGAGTGGCCACGAGACGCGCAGGCCGCGGGAAATACGGCCTCGGGTTGGCTCCTCGACGCCGGAGATGAGCTTCATCGTGGTCGATTTGCCGGCCCCGTTGATCCCCATGATGCCGTAGCTGATGCCGGGCTTCAGAGTGAAGTTCACCCGGTCGAGGATGGTGCGCCGCCGCCCGTAGGTGGAATAGACCTTGGTGACGTTCTCGAAGCGGATCACGGTTCGATAAGCTCCGCCGGCCGACGATGCGGGCCGGCCCGCTGCAGGGGATATGCGCGCCGAATGTCCGCCGCACGACCGGCAAGGGTCGGCGCTCGGTCGCGGGCGGGCGGCTTCCGCATGATAGCCCGGCAGGAAGCCTGGAAAAGCGGCGAATCTGGGGACGGCTGCTACTCCGGATCGGTGCGAAGTCGGACCATGCGCCGCGGCGCTCCCCTCGTGAGCCGACGATGGTTCCAGAGCGCACCCGCGATGCGACGACTTTTCGCGCAGGCAGGCCTGTCCTCCGTCCGTCGATCAGGAGCGCTTGGGCGGCGACATGCCGGCGCGCCGCAGGGCCTCGGCGAGGGCGCCGTCCTGCGGTGGAGCGGCGGGTGCGGGGCGCCGGGGCTGCGCTTCGGAGCGGGGGGCGGCGCCGCGCGGAGCCGTTGCCCCCTCGATGGGATCGTCGAGCCGCATCGAGAGCGAGATGCGCTTGCGCGGCACGTCCACGGCGAGCACTAGCACCCGCACCACGTCACCTGTCTTCACCACCTCGGAGGGCGAGGCGATCCGCTTGCGGGCCATCGCCGAGATGTGGACGAGCCCATCCTGGTGCACGCCGATGTCGATGAAGGCGCCGAAGGCCGCGACGTTGGTGACGACGCCCTCCAACTGCATGCCGGGCCTGAGGTCGCCGATGGTCTCGACGCCCTCCTGGAAGCTCGCCGTCCTGAAGGCCGGACGCGGATCGCGGCCCGGCTTCTCCAGCTCGGCGATGATGTCGCGCACGGTGGGTACGCCGAAGCGCTCGTCGGCGAAGGCGGCGGGGGAAAGCTGACGCAAAGCGGCGCTGTTGCCGATCAGCACCCGGATGTCGCTCTTCGTCGCTTCCAGGATGCGGCGCACCACCGGATAGGCCTCCGGGTGGACGCCGGAGCGGTCGAGCGGGTCCTCGCCGTCGGGGATGCGCAGGAAGCCCGCCGCCAGCTCGAAGGTCTTGGCGCCCAGCCCCGGCACCTTCTTCAGCCCGGCGCGGGTTCGGAACGGGCCGTTGGCGTCGCGGTGGGCGACGATCTTGTCCGCCACCGACGCGCCGAGGCCCGAGACCTGCGCCAGCAGTGGGCCCGACGCCGTGTTCACGTCGACACCGACGGCGTTCACCGCATCCTCCACCACCGCTTCGAGGGAGCGGGACAGCTTCTGCTCGGTGATGTCATGCTGGTACTGGCCGACGCCGATGGATTTCGGGTCGATCTTCACCAGTTCGGCCAGCGGGTCCTGCAGGCGCCGGGCGATGGAGACGGCACCGCGATGCGACACGTCGAGGTCCGGCAATTCGCGGGTGGCGACGGCCGAGGCCGAGTAGACCGAGGCGCCGGCCTCCGACACCGTGACCTTGGCCAACTTCAGATCGGGGTTGGCGGCGAGGATCTCGGTGGCGAGCCGGTCGGTTTCGCGCGAGGCGGTGCCGTTACCGATGGCGATCAGTTCCACGCCGTGCCCGCGGCAGAGCCGGGAGAGCGAGGCCACCGCCTCCTTCCAGCGCCGCTGCGGCTCGTGCGGGTAGGTGGTCTCGACCGCCACCACCTTGCCGGTGCGGTCCACCACCGCCGCCTTCACGCCGTTGCGATAGCCGGGATCGAGCCCGAGCGTCGCCCTCCCGCCGGCGGGGGCGGCGAGCAGCAGGTCCTTGAGATTGCCGGCGAACACCTTCACCGCGGCCTCCTCCGCCCGCTCGAACAGGCGGGTGCGCAGGTCCGCCTTGATGCCGGTGCGGATCTTGGTGCGCCAAGCGGTGCGCACGGTGTCGAGCAGCCACGCATCCGCCGGACGGCCCCGCGCGGCGACGCCGAACCGGCGGCAGACCGCGAGTTCGAACGGCCCCGGCTGGCCGGGATTGGAATCCTCGCCCTCGACGGTGAGCGCGAGGTCGAGCACCTCGTCCTTCTCGCCGCGGAACAGGGCCAGCACCCGGTGCGAGGGCATGCGCTCCAGCCGCTCGCGCCAGTCGAAGTAGTCGGAGAATTTCTGGCCTGCGGCCTCTTTGCCCTTGCGCACCTTCGACACGGCTTCGCCGCCGCGCCAAAAATCCTCGCGCAGGCGGCCGATCAGGTCGGCATCCTCGGCAAACCGCTCGATCAGGATCGCCCGGGCGCCCTCCAAAGCCGCCTCGGCGGACTCGACGCCCTTGCCCGCATCGACGAAGCCAGCCGCCGCCCGCTCCGGCACCGTCTCCGGCCGGGCGAGCAGCGTTTCGGCGAGCGGCGCGAGGCCGGCTTCGCGGGCGGTCTGCGCCTTGTTGCGGCGCTTGGGCCGGAACGGCAGGTAAATGTCCTCCAGCCGCGCCTTGGTGTCGGCGCTCGCGACGGCTGCGGCCAGTTCCGGCGTCAGCTTGCCCTGGGCGCGGATGCTCTCGATGACGCTGGCGCGGCGGTCGCGCAGCTCGCGCAGGTAGCCGAGCCGCTCCTCCAGGCTGCGGAGCTGCGCGTCGTCGAGCGAGCCGGTCGCCTCCTTTCGGTAGCGGGCGATGAACGGGACGGTGTAGCCGCCGTCGAGCAGGTCCACGGCCGCGGCCACCTGCGCCTCGCGCACGCCGAGCTCCTCGGCGATCAGCAGGTTCACGCTCTTCACGGGATCAGACCTCGGTGATGGTGGCAGGGAAGGTCGGAGCCGCCGTCCTTCTCCGATCGGACCGGACGGCGCAAGCGTGACCCTCCACTCGTCCGAGCCCGGTTCAATCGTCCGAACTGAAGACGCTGTCGCCGACGAAGATCATGTCGCGGTCGATCTCGGGCGGGTCCTTCTGCGCGCTGTAGGCGAAGAACAGGCGCCGGCTGCGCCCGTCGGCGCCCGTCAGGGTCAGGGTGTGGCGGTCGAGGTGGTATTGACCGCCCTCGGGTGCGCGGCGCCGGCCGATTGCGGTGCCGACGCCGGTGCCCGCCCCGGAATTGATCGCGCCGACCGAGCCGCCGCGCCCGTAGCGGCCGTCCGTCTTGAAGTCGTAGCGGCTCTCGATCGCGACCGCGACGTCGCCCCCGAGGGCGCTGTTGCCGCCGCCCGACAGGCGGCGGTAGGCGCGCCCCACGCGCTCGTCCGCCGAGGCCGGGAAGGCGCGGAAGAAGCTGCCGTCGCCGAGCTTGTAATCGTTCGCGTTGCCCCGCCAATCCGTCAGCACGAAGCCCTCACCCTTGCGGGTCCAGCGGCCGAAGCGCCGCGGCTTGGCGTTGCGCTCGGCGGCGAGATCCACGTCTTCGAGCGCCGTGTCGCCGATCTCGTAAAAGGTGCCGTCGTTGAGAACGATCAGCGGCTCGAACTCGATCGTCACCATGCCGCCGACGCCGACGCCCGTGGTGGAGCGGAAGTACACGCCGTCGACCGCGTCCCAGTTGGCGGCGTGGCGGGGCGGCGCCGCGGCGTCCTCCATCGCTGCAGGAGAGGGCGGCGGTGCCGTCTGGGGATCGGCCGGCGGGGCGACATCCGTCGCGGCCTTCGGAGACGGGTCCGACGGCGCGCGCGAAACTCTGGCGCCCGCCGCCCCTGCCGGCCGCCCCTTGGGCACCAGCCCGTCCTCGGTCAGCGCCAGCGCCTGCAGCTTCGTGGCCGGGATGAACTCGTTCGAGAGGGTGGCGAGGAAGCGGGGCAGGACGCCGAGCTGCCGGGCGGCCTTCCAGCCCGCGTGATGAAGCACGGAGCGCAGCTTGACCTGCTCCGCGAAGGCGGCCCGGCTCGCCGGCTGCGACAGCGGCGGCTTGATCGCCATCGGCAGCACGAAGCGGCGGCGGATCGCCTGGAGCGCCGCCGGACTCGGTTCGGCCGTCGCATCGTTGGCGACCATCCATTGCAGGACGACGAAGGCGGTGAGCACGTCGCCCGCATCCGCCGGGTCGAGTCCCGTGCCGTCGAGGAAGCTTCGGAAGATCGCGTCGTAATCATGTTTCGCGAGTTCCCGGCCCGCCTCGGCCGCCGCGATCGGGTTGGTCGCGCGCAAGGTGCGCAGGTGGCGCTCCACCGTCGCCCGGCGCAGATCGAGGGTGGAGGCAAAGGGCAGGCGCCGGTCCGTCTCACCGGTGTCGGGCTCTCCCGGTGCCGGGGCGGTCTCGCGCAGCGCGCGGGTGTCGATCTCGGCGCTGCGTGCGCGCATCGGCTGCCTGAGGTCCGCTCCGGCCCGCGTCCCGGCATCCTGGGCAAGCGCGGGTGTCCCCATCAGAAGAAGGACGGCGAGAAGATGATTCCGGGTCCCTGACCGTGCAGAGAGGGCGGCCCAGACGGCGCGGCTCGACGCGATACTTGCGCGTGAATGGGCGATCGTCGCCCAGGCGGAGCGCAGGCTCGTCCGCGCGGCCGGGCACAGGTGAGACCAATGCTGCGGTAAACCCGCGGCACGCGCGGCGGCCGCTGCGCCACGGGCTCCGCGGCACGGCTTTCGGAGACATGGTTCTGCCTCCTGTGACCGGGACGCCAGCAGCCGCGGCAACACGAAGCCAGGGAAGGCGAGGGCAGGAGGGCTGAGGCGCATGGTCAGTCTCGGGTCCGCTCCGGCCCGCAGGCTGAGAGGGGCAGGCGGGTGAGGAGGAAGACGCGGTTCTGCGCATCCGGTGGAACGAAGCGGCCCTTTCCCCGGCAGGTCACGTCCGGGCTGAAGCCGGGCTCGCGGACCACCGGCTGGGCGAGCCGCGAATCCGCGTCGTCGTTGACGATCCGCAGCCGGCCGTCGGGCAGGAGATCGACGGCGACGCTGCCGGCGCAGCTCGCGCCGCGTCCGCAGCGGCGGATGCGTCCGCCCGTCTCGGCGCAGCCGACCTCACCCTGGGCCCGTCCGCCATCCGCGAAGTCGATGCGCAGCGTCAGGTCGAGTTCCGGGTCGATCCGGTCGGCCTGCGGACGCAGCTTGATCAGGCCGCGGGAGGAGCCGGAGAGATGGATCGCGCTCACCACCTGTCCCGGATGGCGGGCGAGATGGTCCGCGTCGTAGTGGCGCCCGTAGCAGGCCCCCGCCACGGGAAAGGCGCGTTCGGCGGCGAAGCCGGCCCCCTGCGCCCGAGCGCCGCCAAGACAAACGAGCAGGCAGAGGGGAAGGCGTGCGAGAACGGCGAGGAGGCTGGCAAGGCCCGGCATCGACAGCCTGCGACGCGTCACGGTCGACCTCCTCTCGAAGCGAGGGTGCGGCATCCGCCTCATGAGAACCACGCGCCGATAAGTGCCCGCAGGCCGATGCCGAGCCAGATCACTAGCGTCAGCAGCATGAAGGGCAGCATCAGGATGACGAACCAGCCCATCATCATGAGGGTGTAGAGCAGCCGGCCGATATCGATGCCGGCGACGAGGCAGGGATGGGCGCTGCCCTCGTCCACCCGGCAGCCGGTGAGATGGGCCAGGGCGAAGCCGAGTGCGAACAGCAGGGCGGGAGTCCAGACGAGGAGGGTCGCTGCGAGCATCATGCGCCGACCCCGTCGCGGCCGGCTCGGTCTTCGTTCATCCATGATGTGCACTCGCAGCCGATCTCATCGCACGCCCGGCCTTCCTCGGACCGGAGCCTGCCGTTGCGCGCGACGTGGGGGCGGTGGTTGCGGCTCACAGGGTGAAGCTCGCGACCCAGACCCGCCGCCAATCGGGTTCGGCCGGGGCGGCGACGACCTTCACCGCCCGCCGCCCCCCGACCAGGGTCTCGCCACCGGCGCTTCCCTCCGGCGGCGCCGCGATCCAGCCGTCGAAGGCCGTAGCGAGGGCGCCGAGGCCCGGATCGGCCCCGGGTTCGAGGCCGCCCGGCACGAGGCGGGCGGCGAAGGCGTCGACCTCCGCCTCCGGCGCGTCGAGGCGCAGCAGCACCAATCGGTCGATCCCGGCTTCCGTGTGAACGCGCAGGTCGCGGCGGCCAGGCGGCAGCGGTGCTTCGAGAAAGGCCTCGACCGCCTCCGGCGTCATCGTCGTCGGCGGGAGGGAACAGGCCGCGAGCGCCGGCCCGGCGGCGAGGGTGACGAGGAGGGCGCGCCGGATCATGCCTCGCTCCGCCGGCCGCTGTAGCCGATGACGCGCAGGCCCCGCTCCGTCGTTTCCAGGGGGAAGCGACCGAGGGCCTCCAGCACCGTGCGGGCGCGTGCCACATCCTGCGGGACGCCTGGCATGGGGCGTCCGTCCCGGTCGGGCCAGAGGGCGACGACGGGCAGTTCGAGCCACGCGATGGCGCGCAGCTCGAACGGGCCGACCGACATCGAATCGACGTAAGGCCGCGGCGTCCAGAGATCGGCTCGCGTCGGCAGGGTCGTGACCCGCGGCTCGGGACAATCGATGAACTGCACGATGATCTGCGCCCGGCCGAAGCCTGCCTCGTCCAGCGCGCACAGGAGCTTGCGCCACTTCGAGTCCGACATGTGGGCGTGGGAGAAGTCCCGCCGCGCCCGGGCGCCGAGGCGGCGAAGGGTTTCCCGGCTGTGTTCCGTCATGCCCGGTCTCATCGCCTGCGCCGCATCACGGCTCGCGGCGGTAGACGCCGCGGAAGGTGACGTTCATGCCGCCGCAGGCAAGGTTGTCGTCCACGACGAGCCAGGGGCCGAGGCGCCGCAGCCAGACCTTGCAGTCGTCCGCGCCACCTTTGGCGACCGGCAGGGTGCCGTTCTCTCCCATGGCGAAGCTGGCGCCGTCGCCCGCGGGCGTCACCGTGCCGGAGATCTCACCGAGGTTGACGCCGCCCCGCTTCACCCGCTCGGGATCGCCCGCGCCCCAGGTCGCGTCGCCGGTGACGGCGAGCGTGCCGGGTTTGTCGCCCCGCTTCACCTGGATGCGCCCTTCCGCCTGGGTCCAGGTGCCGAGCCAGTCGTCGGGGGCGACGGGGGCCGGCGGCTCGGCCGCCACCGCCTCGGCGGGGAGCCAGCCGGTTCGGGCCAGATCGCCCTTCGCGCCGCGATAGGTCGCACAGAGGTAGCCGCCGACCCGCTCTCCCAGGATCACGGAATCACCGGCCACGAGATAGGCCCGCTCGCGGCATTCCGCGGTCGCATCGGGGCAGCCCTTCTGCGCGAGCCCGTCCTTGACGAAGCTGGTGCGGCCCGCTGCGACGACCCGCCCGAAGCCGAGCGTCGGGCCTTCCGAGAGCGAGGGCGTGCGCCGGCACTCGTTCGTCGCGGGCGGGATGCGATCCTGCGCCCGTACGGTTCCGTTGGCGACCAGCAGAACTGTCAGGATCAGGCCGAGTGACCGGCGGCCCGGTCCGGGGCTGCAGCATCGTCCCGAAAGGTGGTTGTCGGCTTTCGGAAAAAGACGATGCAAACACAAAGCTTTAGAATAAGGATGGGTCACGGGGGCTCTCGGTCCGGACGATGCGAACGGGGATCAGGCGGTGGATCGTGATGGTGCTGGCCGTTCTCGCAGCGGCGGCCGGCTGGCACCTGTGGGATCTGCCGGCGCAGGATGCCTGCCTCGATGCGGGCGGGGCGTGGCGGGACGGCGCCTGCCGGCACTGACGGCGACGGGCTCGGATCGAAGGCTCAGCGCATCGCGACCGAGGCGGCGACGCGCTCGGCGCGGGCCAGCGCGTCGGCGCGCCCTGCATCGGCGAAGCCGATCACCCGCAGGGTGCGTCCGCCGTCGAACACCGTCGTCTGGGTCATGCCGCGCGTGCGCCCGGTCGTGGTGTCGGTTCCGGTCCCGCGCAGGCGGACCACGACGGCGTCGCCCCGGGTGCTGCGCGCCTCGTCGGTGACCGAGACGTTCGTCAGATCCTTCTGCGCCGTGAAGAGCCGGCGGGCATAAGCCGTTTCCCCGCCCTCCGGCACCGGTGCCTGCCCGAGAGAGGGCGTGACGATCACCACCGGCTGCTCGCGTTCGGGATCGACGTCCTTCGGTCCCTCGGTCAGGAGCAGGCCGTTGCCGGCGAACACCCCCATCGGGCGGAAGCCGGCGGTGTCGCCGACGGTGAAGGGCAGGGCCGCGACCTGATCGGCGAGGCTCGCCTTCGGCCGGAACGCGATCGTGCGGAGCGCCGCCTCGACGGTGGGGGCCGGCACCTGCTTGGCCGCCGCCTCGGGCACTTGGATCGTGACGAGCCCGGTGCCGGCGGCGCCGCGCACCACCGCGACCCACTTGGCGTAGGTGAGCCCGTTGGCGCCCTGCGTCCCGCGAAGGACGAACCCTTCGCCGCCCGCCGTGCTCAGCGGCTCGGGCCCGCCCTTCACCCGGAAGCCGGACGGTGCCAGGGCCTCGGGGGTGAACTTCCCGTTGATCTGGTCCCAGGCTTCCGGCGGCATCTCGACGAGGACGATCGAGGCCCCCGAGCGGTGCTCGAAGCCCGCGTAGCTGGTCGCCGGCTTCATGCCGGGCGGCGGCGCGAGACCGAGCGAGCCGGCGCGAGGGAAGACCGGCTCGGCCGCGAAGGACGGCGCCGACGATGCCATGACGCCGGCCGTCAGCCCGGCGAGCAGGCGGCGCAGAATCCACCGGCCGGGTACGCGGCGGGCGAGCAGGCGGCGCAGCGGGTTGCGATCGCTCATGATGTCTCTCCGAAGGAATGCCGAAGGCGGCGTGCGAACCGGGCGTTCCGGGCAAGCCCGGGGGCGGGTCAGCGGGTGGCGACGCGGCTGACGACGAAGGTGTTGCCGGAGAACTGGACCTGCCCCGGCGCGCTCATGTGCTCCAGCATCAGCCGCAGGTTGCGGCCGAGCCGGGCCGAGTCGGAGCGGGTCTCGTACCAGTACTCGGCGGTGGCCCCGCCCGAGCGCACCGGGCGGTGGTGCTCGTAGCAGCGGAAGGCGGCCATGTACTCCTCGGCCGCCTGCACCTCCTGCGGCGAGAAGCCGTTGAGGCGCACGACATAAGCCGTCGGCAGCCCGCCGCAGGACTCGCCGCCCGCCGCGGCGGGGGGAGGCTCGGCGCCGGGCAGAGCGTTCGGCAATGCGTTCGGGGCGGCACCGGCATCGGCGGCGCGGCGGGGGGCGATCACGCCGTCGAGCTTCGCCGTGAGCGCCGTGGCGACGTCCGCGGCGATGCTCTTCGCCTCCGCGCCGACCCGTTCGAGCAGGCACTCGCGGTCGCAACCCTGGGGCAGCGGCGGAAGCTGCAGCCCCGCCACCTCGAAGGCGCCGAGCGACTGCCCGGTGCGCACGTTGAGGAGCCGGCCGGGGATGCGCACCTCCGGCCGCACGATGTCGGAATAGGCCGATTTCGAGGCCGAGGCGTAGACCTGGAATACCGCCACCACGTCGAGCGGTGGGTTCTGGACCGCGCGGGCGACCTCGATCAGCTCCGCGTCGCGGCGGCGGACGCGGTTGGCCTGGGTGATTCCCATCGCCACTGCCGTCTCGTCGTAGACGTTGTAGCCGCGCAGGTTCATCGTCTCGGACAGTTCGGCGATGACCCGCTGGAAGATGCGGTTGCCGCGGGGCACGGAATCCTCGTCGGCATCCTCGCCCATCACCACGATGTTCGGCCGGGTCTGGGCTTCTGCCTGAACACCGAGGCCGAGGAGGAAACCGCCGATCAGGGCGAGGGCGAGGAGGCGGTCTCGCGTTCGGGTACGCAGCATCGGGATCATCCTATGTGTCGGTCGGGTCGGTTCGTGTGCCGGCGGAGGCGTCGCGGGGTCACTGGGTACAGGGCAGCGGCGTCGGCGCCGCGCCGAAATCGTCGAGGTCGAGCGGCAGCTGGCGGCGGGGATCGCCGAGGGTTTCGCCCGCGCAAGCCCGCTCGGAGGCGGGCAGGACGAAGCGCCGGGCGCCGCTTCGCGCGGGCGCGATCAGGCTGACCTCGACCCGCCGGTTGATCCGCGCGAAGGGCTGGGCCGGGTCCTTCGGGCGGACGGGGCCCCAGCCGTGGATGCGCAGGCGGCGCGGATCGATGCCGTAGGTCTCGACGAGATGGGCCCTCACGCTGCGGGCGCGGGCGAGCGACAGGCGCCGGTTGTAGCCGAGGCCGCCCGCGGCATCGGTGTGCCCGGCGATGAGGAAGCCGTGGCCGGCAAGTTCGCGGGCCTGCAACGCCAGGCCCAGCGGCTCGAGTTGGATGCGCGCCTCGGGCGTCAGGTGGGCGCTGTCGTAGGCGAAGAACACGGTGAGATCGACCGAGCGGGCGGGATCGACCCGCAGGCTCGGACCGCCGTCGCCGGGAGACACCGTGACCGG